>JAVQXS010000304.1:0-2635 GCA_033578065.1 Thermoleophilia bacterium | reverse complement strand
TACCCGGGGTGGGACGCCTTCCCGCGGGCGCGCCGCTGAGCTCGCCTCCTGAGGCGGCCGCTACCCTCGCGACGCATGGCCCCCTGGGAGCGCCGGACGAAGATCGTGGCGACGATCGGCCCCGCCTCGGCGGAGGCGTCGATCATCGCCCGCCTCGTCGAGGCGGGGATGGACGGCGCGCGCCTCAACTACTCCCACGGCGACCACGACTCGCACGGCCTGAGCGCGCGGCTCGTGCACGAGGCCCGGGAGGCGTACGGTCGGCAGATCGCGCTCATCGCCGACCTCCAGGGGCCGAAGATCCGGATCGGCGACCTCCCCGCCGACCTCGTCCTCGAGACGGGCGCGGCGGTGACGGTGGCGGGACAGGCGGTCGCGGGCCCCGGCGACCTCCCCGTCGCGCCCGACGTCGTCACGGGCGCGCTGCGACCGGGGAGCGAGGTCCTCGTCGACGACGGGCTCGTGCGGCTCGTCGTCGAGGAGACGGACGGGGAGCGCGTGCGCTGTCGCGTCGCGGCCGGCGGGCGGGTCGGAGCGCACAAGGGGGTGAACGTGCCCGGGGTGTCGCTCCCCGTGCCCTCGCTCACGCCGAAGGACCTCGACGACCTCGAGCACGCGGTCTCCCTCGGCGTCGACTACGTGGCGCTCTCGTTCGTCCGCTCGGGAGACGACGTCGCCGAGCTGCGGGAGCGGCTCGAGCGCGCAGGTTCGCACGCGTGGGTCATCGCGAAGATCGAGCTCAAGGAGGCGGTCGACGCGCTCGACGAGATCATCGAGCACGCGGACGCGGTGATGATCGCGCGCGGCGACCTGGGAGTCGAGATCGGGCCGGCCCGCGTCCCGCTCCTCCAGAAGGACATCATCCTGCGCTGCCTCGAGCGGGGGATGCCGGCGATCACCGCCACGCAGATGCTTGAGTCGATGGTCCACCGGCCGGAGCCGACGCGGGCGGAGGCCTCGGACGTCGCGAACGCGATCCTCGACGGCACCTCCGCGGTCATGCTCTCCGCGGAGACGGCGATCGGCGAGTACCCGGTGGAGGCGGTGGAGACGATGGATCGGATCGCGCGCGCGGTCGAGCCGAGCCTCGGCTACCGCCACCAGCTTCCCGGCGCCGCCGAGGAGCCGACGGTCGGCCGGGCGATGTCGAACGCGGCCTGCGACCTCGCGGAGGCGCTCGGGGCGACCGCGATCCTCGTCCCCACGTTCACCGGGAGGACGGCGTCGGCGGTCGCCCGCCTCCGGCCTCACCGGCCGATCGTCGCGCTCACCCACGTCCAGCCGTCGCTGCGACACCTCGCGATCGAGTGGGGGGTGACGCCGCTCGAGCTCGAGGAGGCGACGGACGTCGAGGACCTCTGGCGGCGCTCGATCGCCGCCGCGCGCGAGGCGGGGATCGTCGCGCCGGGCGACCTCGTCGTCCTCACGGCGGGGACGGCGGTGAACATCCCCGGCTCGACGAACGTCATCAAGGTCGACACCGCCTGAGCCGAGCGCCGAGCGAGGAAGGGGTCGGGCTCGCCGTCGGGAATGACGTCCCTGTGGCGAGCGCGCGCAGAGGGACGGCGAGGAGCGGATCGCGGGCACGCGCGCGGCCGAGCCGCGCTCGTCGCCAGCTCCGGCTCGTCTGGCTCCTCCTCCTCGTCGCTGTCGCCTGCCTCCTCTACTCGCGGCCGCTCGCCTCGTTCGTCGAGACGCGGCGCGAGCTCGAGCGGGTGGAAGCGGAGGTCGCGGGGCTCGAGGAGGTGCGGGCCGGGCTCGAGCGGCGCCTCGCCGCCTCCATGAGCCTCGAGGCCGCGGAGCGCGAGGCGCGCCGCATGGGGTGGGTGCGCCCGGGGGAACGGCTCTTCGTCGTGAAGGGGATTCCCGCCTGGCGCGAGGCGCAGGCGCGCCGCCGCGAGACGCCGTAGGCTCGCACGACATGGAGGACGTCGCCGTCGTCGCCCGGCAGATCGGGCGGCCCCCGCGGGCCTTCCGTCGGGTCGTCGTCCGCTGCCCGTGGGGGCGCCCGGCCGTCACCGAGCAGGCGCCGTACGACCGCGACGGGCGGCCCTTCCCGACGACGTACTGGATCACGTGCCCGCACCTCGTCGCCGCCATCTCTCGGCTCGAGGCCGCCGGCGGCGTCGAGCGCTGGAGCGCTGCCGCGAGGGACGATCCGGAGCTTGCGGCCTCCCTCGCCGCGGCGACGGAGGAGCAGCGTCGTCTCCGGCACGAGCTCGCGAGGGACACGCCGCGCGGGGACCGCGGATCGTCGCTCGACCTCGGGATCGGGGGCTCGCGGTCGCCAGCGCACCTGAAGTGCCTGCACGCCCACGTCGCGTTCGCGCTCGCGCGCCCCGGCTACCTGCTCGGCGAGCGCATCCTCGCCGAGCTCGGGGAGCTCTGGCCGGAGAGCGAGTGCTGCAGCGAGAGCCTCCTCCGCGGGGGCGAGTAGGATCCTCTTCCGTGACCGCCGAGCTCGAGAGCGCGAGGCTCGAGTGGGAGGAGGCTGCCGGCCGCTTCGAGCAGGCGCTGCGGAGCTCGGGACAGGCGGCGAGCCTCGAGGCCGAGCTCGAGATCGTCCTCTCCGAGCTGCGGAGGCGCGTCGGTGCGACGTACACGCTGCGCGACCTCGAGGCCGCCTACCGCGAGG
>JAVQXS010000303.1:0-2658 GCA_033578065.1 Thermoleophilia bacterium | reverse complement strand
AGGGCTCGAAGCGCATGTGGCTGAACTTCGAGACGTAGACCTCGAGCGGCACGCCGTACTGGAGGCCGAGCGAGACGGCGATCATGAACGAGTTCATGAGGCCAGCGAGGGTGGTGCCCTCCTTCGCGATGTCCACGAAGATGTCGCCGGGCGTCCCGTCCTCGAAGAGGCCGACGTGGATGTAGCCCTCGTACTCGCCGACCTTGAACTTCCGGCCGACCTCGACGCGGTCGTCCGGCAGGCGCCGCCGCTGCGGAAGCGGGGAGACGACGACCTGGCCGCCCCCGGGCGTCATCGTGACCGTCGCCTCCCCCTTCTTCGAGAGCGGCTGCGCGACCTTGCAGTTGTCGCGGTAGATGGCGATCGCCTTCACGCCGAGCCGCCACGACTCGATGAAGAGCTGCGTGATCTCGTCGACCGTGATCGTCTCGGGGAGGTTCACGGTCTTCGAGATCGCCCCGCTAATGAAGGGCTGGACGGCGCCCATCATCTTCACGTGCCCCAGGTAGTGGATCGCGCGCTCGCCGATCGCGCAGTCGAAGACTGGGTAGTGCTCCGGCTTGACGTAGGGAGCGCCGACGACGGTGTTGCGCTCGTCGATGTACGCGGTGATCTCCTCGATCTCCGCTGGCGCGTAGCCGAGCTTCTCGAGCGCCATCGGCACCGTGCGATTGACGATCGTGATCTCGCCGCCGCCGACGAGCTTCTTGGATTTCACGAGCGAGAAGTCCGGCTCGACTCCGGTCGTGTCGCAATCCATCATGAAGCTGATCGTGTTGTGGCTGACGAAGCCGTTCGCGACGTAGGTGACGTTGTCCGGCACCGAGATGTCGTACGTCGGCTGGTCGTCGAGCGTCTCCACCGTCGCGACGGTGTCGTAGTAGAACCCGAGCAGATGCTCGAGCGTGGAATCGGCTGTGCGCTCGAGGAGCGCGGTCGCCGAGCGGCGCGAGACGTCTCCGGGACGGGCGAGCGACATGAGCATCGTCTCCCGCAGCGAGTCGTTGTCCGGCGCCAGCTCGTCGAGCAGCTCGCGGCTCACCGGGATGTGGTCGTGGCGGGACGCCTGGCGATGATCGCCCGTCCAGAGCTGCGCTGCCTTCCGCGTCGAGACGAAGCCGATCTCCTCGAGGTAGCGCTCGGAGGAGGCGATGGTGAGGAGCCGCAGGACGAAGCGGTCGTTGGCACCCCGGTGGGTGCCAGGAAGGTCGACCTTGCGGGTCGTGACGAACCCGAGCGCCAGCAGGAGCGTCTGCACGTCACGGCTGAAGCTCTCGGTCGCCGTGCTCCAGGAGACGTAGCCGTTCGTCGTCGTTCCGCCCGCCTCGAAGAGGCCACGGACGAAGGCCGAGTACACCGCGCGGTCGTTCGTGTGGAGGACGGCGTCCGGGATGTGCGGATGCCATCCCTTCCCCGAGTGCTCAGCCGAGGGCGGAAGCTTCGCGAAGCCGCACGCCTCCCACCAGAGAGCGAGGGGGACAGAGTTGACCGCCACCTCGGTGTAGGAGCCGTTCTGGGTCACCGAGGCGTCGAGCCCGAAGAGCGCGGCGATCAGGTCGCAGAGGTGCTCGACGACGTCCTCGTCCTCCTTCGCGACGCAGAACCGCAGCCCCTTCGCGTGCAGCGAACCGTTGCCCATGAAGTAGCCGAGGAGCTCGGCGAGCTCGGGTGTCATCTCACGGGGAACGCGTGAGCGGAAGTCGGCTGTCCAGTAGAGGTCTCCCAGCGGCGGGAGCTCGACGGTCTGCGGCTCGCCGACCATCCCCCTCAGCATGAGCGGCACCCGGTCGCCCTCGCGGATCTCGGCGAAGCGGCGCCACTCCCAGTTCCCCTCGGCGTCGACCACCTTGATCCGGTGCGTCGGCGTCCCCTGAATCCGGTAGCCGCGACTCGTCTCGACGGAGACGACCTGCTCGAAGCCGTTGACGTAGAAGTGGGTTGCCTGCCGTGGGCCCCGATCGGTCGCGACCTCGACGTCCAGGTCCTGCCACTTCGGGCCGACGGGATCGCCGAGCGTCCGGAGTCGGACGAGGCCGCGGCTCGTCGAGACGAGGCTGTCGCCGACGAGGCAGCCGGTTGGCGCGAGCACGGTCGCCTGCGCGTTGCGCCAGCCCGAGACCTCGCCGAGCTCGAGCGCCTCATCCCACGCCTTCCGCGCTGCGTGCAGGAGGTCGTCGGGCACGGAGTGCGCGTGGTCGATGTTCCCGACGGCTGCGCGGTGCTTCGCGATGACGCCGGTCATCGCGGCTGCGTTCTGCCGGTAGCCGGCGAAGGGGCCCATCCGTCGGGCGATCTCAGCCGACTTGCGGTAGGCGCGTCCCGTCATGAGCGCCGTGACCGCTGCTGCGTACGCTCGGCCTTCGTCCGAGTCGTACGGGAGCCCGCGCGCCATGAGGAGCGCGCCGAGGTTCGCGTAGCCGAGCCCGAGCTGACGGTAGGCCTTCGCGTTCCGCTCGATCTCGGGGGTCGGGTACGAGGAGTAGCCGACGATGATCTCCTGGGCGAGGAAGACGGTGTCGACGACGTGCTCGAAAGCCTCGATGTCGAGCTCGCCGTCCTCGCGGCGGAACTTCATGAGGTTCAGCGACGCGAGGTTGCACGCCGAGTCGTCGATGTGCATGTACTCGGAGCACGGGTTCGACGCGTTGATCCGGCCGG
>JAVQXS010000302.1:0-2666 GCA_033578065.1 Thermoleophilia bacterium | reverse complement strand
GTCTCTCCCAGAAGGCGAGCTCCAGGAGACGATCGCAGCGGTCGAAGAGGTGCTCGCGGAGATCGGCGCGCGCGATGTCCCCCGTGAGCTCGTCCTCAACAAGGTCGACCTCCTCGACCCGCTGAGCCGGCGTCGGGTCGCGAATGCGTACCCCCGGGCAGCGCTCGTCTCAGCCGCGACGGGCGAGGGCCTCGACGCCCTCCGCTCGCGCGTCGCACGGTTCTTCTCCGACCGCTACGAGGACGTCCGCCTCATCGTCCCCTACGCCGAGGGAGGCGCGTTGGCTGCCCTCTACGAGCTCGGGGCGCCAGTGGCCGAGCGTCGCGACACCCCGGAGGGGGTGCGTATCCGCGTGCGCCTCTCGCGCCGCGAGGTCCAGCGCTTCGCCCGCTACCTCGTCGCCGAGGAGCCCGAGGTCGAGGTCTCTCGCTCGTGATCGATCTCGTCGTCCGCCGGCTCCATCCGGACGCAGTGCTTCCCGCGAAGGCGTACGAGGGCGACGCTGGCCTCGATCTCGCATCCGTCGAGGAGCGGCTCCTCGAACCCGGCGAGCGCGCGGTCGTCGGGACGGGGCTCGCGGTGGAGATCCCGACCGGATACGCGGGGTTCGTCCAGCCCCGATCCGGACTCGCCGCTCGTCACGGGATCTCGGTCGTGAACTCGCCCGGCCTCATCGATTCCGGCTACCGCGGCGAGATCCGCGTCGTCCTCCTCAACACGGACGCCACGGAGGCGTTCCGAGTCGTGGTCGGGATGCGGATCGCCCAGCTCGTGCTCGTCCCGATCGCGCCGGTGCGCGTGCTCGAGCGCAGGGAGCTCGCGGCAAGCGAGCGCGGCGCACGCGGCTTCGGCTCGAGCGCGGCGTGAGCCTCGAGGGGCCCCGTGTCCGCGTGGCAGCGCTCCTGCGCTGGCGCGGGCGCATCCTCCTCCTGCGCCACGAGAAGCCTGGCGGCGCGGACGTCTGGCTCCTCCCGGGTGGCGGAGTTCGGCTCGGAGAGAGCCTGCTCGCCGCGCTCCGGCGAGAGCTCTGGGAGGAGACGGGCCTCTTCCCAGAGGGCACGGAGATTCCGCTCGAAGGCCCGGTCGCCCTCGTCGACTCGATCGCGCCAGCAGACGCGCCTCGGCGCAAGCACGTCCTCCACGTCGTGTTCGCCGCCGATGTCTCTGGCTCGCTCGAGGGCGTCTCGAGCCGGGATGCAGCCGTCGGAGGTCACCGCGCGTTCGCGCCGGAGGAGCTCGACGCCATCACGCTCCATCCGCCCATCCAGCGGTTCCTCCAGCGCTGGCGGCCGGGCGACCCAGCTGTCTACCTGGGGGAGATGTGGGTGCCCTAAGCGGTCGTGTCCTCTGTGCGAGGTCGTCGCCCTCTTGGCACGCTCCTGTGAGCCACGCACCGGACCTTCGGCGATAGCATCAGAAGCGGGTGGTGGGATGGGGTGCCCCACGGGAGCCGGCCGTCCAGCGAGAGCGGCGGCCCCCCCGAGCGCGAGCTCGCGCTGCCGCGACGCGGAAGGCTTCCCGCTCGAGCTCGTCGTCGAGGGCCTCGAGGACCGGGGGCGCGCCGCCGGACGCGTGCGCGAGCGCGCGGGCGAGGAGCCAGTCCGCGAGCCACGGGTTCCGCGGCAGGAGCGGGCCGTGGAGGTACGTTCCGATCGCGTTTCCGACGCGGCAGCCCTCGAAGCCCGAGGCACCGTCGTTGCCGAAGCCGTAGACGACTCGGCCGAGCGGGGTCGCGTCCGGGTCGAGCACCGTCCGACCGGCGTGGTTCTCGAACCCGGCAAGCTGCCGTCGTGTCCCGTCCTCGAAGGTGCACTCGATGAGCACGTCCCCGATCATCCGCTCCGTCCCGGCCACGGTCTCGATCGGGAAGAGACCGGCGCCCTCCATGAGCGTGCCGCCTTGCCCCCGGTACGAGCGCCCGAGGAGCTGGTACCCGCCGCAGACGGCGAGGAGGGCGGCGCCGCGAGCGACGGCCTCGACGATCGCGTCGCCTTTCGCCGCAAGGTCGGGAGCGACGAGGGCCTGCTCGCGGTCCTGGCCGCCGCCGATGTAGAGGAGGTCGTGCTCGCCTGGGGCGAGCGCGTCGCCGATCCCGATCGCGTCGATGGCGAGCTCGTGGCCGCGGGCCGCCGCGCGCCGCTCGAGGACCGCGATGTTCCCGCGGTCGGCGTAGATGTTGAGGTCGTCGGGGTAGAGGTGGCCGACCCGAATCCTCACGCCGCCTCCCAGTACGGAGCGACCGCGCCGCGGGCTGTGAGGATCGCGCGCAGCCCGAGCATCGCCGTGTAGGTCGGCAGGATGACGAGCTCACCTCCTGCCTCCGTCAGCTCGAGCCCGCGGTCGAGCGCCGCCCCGAGATCGGACACGACCTCGAGCCGCTCGCGGTCGAGGCCCCCGTAGGCGAGCCGCAGGGCGAGCTCCGCGGCGCGAGTCCCGCTCGCGATGACGCGCCCAGTGTGGGGGAGGAGGGGCTCGAAGTCGACGTCCCAGATCCAGGACACGTCCCTGCCGTCGGCGACGTCGTCGTTCAGGGCGACGACGAGCACCGGAGGGATCCCGGTCTCGAGCGTCCGCAGCGCCTCGTTCGCGCCTGCCGGGTTCTTGATGAGGAGGATGACGACGCGCTTCGCCCCGAGGGGGATCCTCTCGAAGCGACCGAAGGCGCC
>JAVQXS010000301.1:0-2676 GCA_033578065.1 Thermoleophilia bacterium | reverse complement strand
CGCGGCCACGGCTGGACTCGGCGTCAGCCGATGGCGACGACGTTCGTCGCCTCGGGGCCCTTCTCGCCCTGGCGCGGCTCGTACTCGACGCGCGTGCCCTCGGCGAGGGTCTTGAAGCCCTCGCCGACGATGCTCGAGAAGTGGACAAAGAGGTCCTTCGACCCTTCGTCCGGGGTGATGAACCCGTACCCCTTCGCGTCGTTGAACAACTTCACGGTTCCGGTTGCCATCGATCTCACCTCCCTCGCCACGTTCACGAACAAGCGGGGAGGCACCTCCAGGAAGGGAAGCGCCGGAACCGCACTCGCTCTGGACTGACCCGAGGAGCGTAGCAGCCGGCGCTAGGGTGCCTCGGCGAGGAGCGAGCGGAGGTCGAGCGGGCGCGTCCACATCCCGAGGGAGCCGTCGGGATTCCGGGGCCACGCGTCCCGCGGACGGTCGCAGTAGAGCTCGACCCCGTTCCCGTCGGGGTCGGCGAGGTAGACAGCCTCGCTCACCCCGTGGTCGGAGGCGCCCTGAAGCGGAATCCCAGCGGCGAGCACGCGGCGAACCGCGTCCGCGAGCGTCGCTCGGTCCGGGTAGCGAACGGCGACGTGGTAGAGACCCGTCGTCCCTCGGGGTGGGGGAGATCCTCCCCGCGACTCCCACGTGTTGAGCCCGATGTGGTGGTGGTAGCCACCGGCGGAGAGGAAGACGGCCTCCTCGCCGTAGCGTTGCTGCTCCTCGAAGCCGAGGACGTCTCGCCAGAAGCGGAGCGCGCGGTCGAGGTCGGCGACCTTGAGGTGGACGTGGCCGATGTCGACCCGCGGATCGATGGGTGCGCTCATCCAGCTAGCGTAGCGCTGTGATCCGCGAGCTCTCCCGGGAGGAGATCGACGCCTTCCTCGCGAGCCAGATCGTGGGGCGCATCGGATGCCATGCCGACGGCCTCACGTACGTCGTCCCGGTCATCTACGCGTACGACGGCGAGAGCGTCTACGTGGCGTCGGTGGAGGGGCAGAAGATCCGGATGCTGCGGCAGAGCCCGCGCGTCTGCTTCGAGACCGACGAGTACGAGCGTGGAAGCTGGCGCAGCGTCATCGCCTACGGCGACTACGAGGAGCTCTCGGGCGAGGAGGCCGAGCGCGCGGTCGCCCTCCTCGCCGAGCGCTTCGGGCGGAGCGGCTCGGGGCGCCGACATGGGGGCGAGGGGACGCGGACGGTCTGCTTCCGGATCCGGATCCGCGAGGCGACCGGCCGCGCCGTCGCTCGGTGACCGCATGCCCGCTCCCCGTCGCCCCGGGCAGCATGCCGCGGAAGCTCCCGCTCACGCCTCTGGAGCACGCAGGGGGCGCTTCGAGAGCGCGATCCCCGCTGCCGCCCACACCGTCACCGCGAGCCAGTGGACGCCGATGACATCGGTCTGGAGGCCGAGGAGGAGGACGGCGGCGAAGGAGGCGGCGAGCCAGGGCTCCCGTCGCCAGAGACCTACGAGGAGCACGGCGCTCCAGAGGAGGAAGGAGACGAGACCGGCAATGCCGGCGTCGACCCCGAGCTCGACGTACGTCGACTCCCCGCCGCGGATCTCAACGCCCGTGCGCTTCGCGACGACGCCCGCGTTCCCGAGCCCGTAGCCCCGCGGGGTCTCCCACACCTCGCGGAGACCGTCCCGGAGGTTGCGCCAGTGGCTCGCGAGGGACGACTCGCTCGGGGAGAAGGGATCGGTTCCGACACCGGGGTGCTCCGCCGCGTTCCCGCGCTGCCACTCGAGCTCCTCGGGCGTGTAGCTCGTCGAGGGCCCGATCACCGGGTAGGCGAGGAGGAAGGCCATGCCGACGACGATGGAGGCGAGCGCGAGCACGGCCGGAGCGAGCCGACGCTGGGCGACGGCGAGCACCCCGAGCCCGAGGGCGAGCGCGACGAGCGCCGCGCGGGTGTGCGTGTAGAGGAGGCCGAGGTAGAGGACGATGGCCGCGAGACCCCACCACCAGCGGAACGGCCGGCTGAGGACGTAGAGGAGCGCGATGACGAGCGCGTACGCGCTCGCGAGCGGCGAGAGGAAGGTGGAGACGAGGCGACGGATGGGGTTCTCCTCGTCGCCGGTGTTGTACACCCAGTTCTCGGGGAGTCCCGAGAGCCCCTCGTAGTCGAGCCCCAGCTGCTCGCGGTACCAGCCGGGGACGCCGGAATCGCGCCAGGCTTGGAGCGAGAGGAGCGCGAGGTCGAGGAGACCGACGAGCGCGACACCGACCGCCGTGAGCGCGACGACGTCTCCGAGCGAGCGACGCGCGCCCCAGACCTCTCCCATGAGGCGTCCGAGAGCGTAGCCAGCGACGGGGAGCAGGTGGTGACGGAGCGCGAGGAGCTCTCCTCGGGCGGTGGCCCCGCTCTCGAGCCACTCGCTCGGGAGGAGCGCGTACGCACCGACGACGGCTGCGTAGGCGAGCGCGAGGACGTCCGCAGCGCGCACCGACGGGAGTCGGCGAACGCTCCAGCCGACGACGAGGAGCGCGCTCGCGAGCAGTACCTCCTTCCAGGCGGCGACGGCGTCGAGCGCGATCCCCCGCACGCCGAGCTCGAAGAGCTGTGCCATGGCAGCGTTGTGGAGCGCGAGGCCGACGACGAGCGCAGCGAGCGCACCCGCGACGAGCCGCTCCGCCCTCGTCATGCGATCGCCACGAGCGTGAGCCCGAGGTT
>JAVQXS010000300.1:0-2686 GCA_033578065.1 Thermoleophilia bacterium | reverse complement strand
TCTACAGGAGGTGACGACGTTCGCCCAGGTCTTGGCAAGGCCGACCTATGGGCGGTACGCTCGCGGCGACAAGGCAGGCAGGTTGGTAGGACAAAGGAGGAAGTCGGTGCGAAAGCTCATCGCGTGCGTGGCCGCGCTGCTCGCGGCCCTCGCGCTCACCGTTCCCGGCGCGCTCGGGAGCGCCCAGCAGACGCCCGGGATCACGGATCGCACGATCACGATCGGCGGGACCTTCCCGCTCACCGGCCCGGCGGCGGCGTACGCGCCGATCCCAGTCGGGATGCGTGCGTACTTCAGCTACATCAACGCCCGCCGCGGCCCGGACGGCAAGCGCGGCATCTACGGCCGCCAGATCGTCTGGAAGGTCTACGACGACGGCTACAACCCGGCGAACACCGTGCAGCTCACCCGCCGCCTCGTCGAGCAGGACAAGGTGTTCGCGACCGTCGGCCAGCTCGGTACCGAGCACAACCTCGCCGTGCGGCCGTACATGAACCAGCAGCGGGTGCCGCAGTCGCTCGTCTCCACCGGTGCCTCGTACTGGGGGCTCCAGTACGACGAGTACCCGTGGACGACCGGCTGGCAGCCCGACTACATCGCTGAGGGTCGCCTCTACGGCCTCCACATCCGGGCGAACCACGCCGGCAAGAAGATCGCCGTCCTCTACCAGAACGACGACTACGGCAAGGACTACCTGTACGGCCTCCGTGCCGCCCTCGGCAAGCGCTACGCCGATCAGAACATCGTCGCCGAGGTGCCGTACGAGGTGACCTCGCCGACGATCCAGGCGCAGATGGTGCGGATCCGGCAGGCGAACGCCCCCATCTTCGTCATCTTGGCGACGCCCTCGCCGACGATCCAGGCGTACGCCTTCGGCAACGCCCTCGGCTACCGGCCGGAGCAGATCTACCTCAACTCGGTGTCGGCGACGACGGCGTTCCTCAACATCGCGATCGCCCGCTCGAGCCCCTCGTACGTGAACGGCTCGCTCTCGATGGCGTACACGAAGGATCCCTCGAACCCGCGCTGGAACAACGACCCCGCCATGCGCGAGTACCGGGAGATCATGGCGAAGTACGCGCCGGGCGCGAACGCGAACGACGGGCTCTACCTCTACGGCGTGGCGAAGGCGGAGACCTTCGTGCAGGCCATGTACAAGGCCGGGCGCAACCCGACCCGCGCCTCCTACCAGGCGGCGCTCAACAGCATGAACGCGCCGAACAAGTTCCTCCTGCCCGGGATCATCCAGAAGACCGGGCCGAAGGACAAGTTCATGATCAGCCAGATGCAGCTCCAGCGCTTCAACGGTGCGCCCGGTGGAGGAGGTCGTAGGGAGCGACTCCGACCGCCCGCACGATCCACGCGCCGTCCTCTCCGAGGTCGAGGACGTTGATGCAGCCCGGGGCCTGCTCGAGGTGGCCAAGGAGCATCCGCTCCCCGGTCAGGGCGAAGGAGAGGATCGCGCGGTTGACGCCGCCATGGAGCACGGCGAGGGCGGTGTCCCAGCGCTCGTCGGCGACGAGCCGAGCGAGAGCGGGGAGGACGCGGTCGAAGAGCTCGCCGATCGACTCGCCTCGGAGGAAGCGCGCCTCGGTCGGGATGACGCCGCGGAAGGCGTGCACGAACTCGCGCTCGAGGGCGTCTGGGGGGATCTCCGACAGGCGGCCGCCCCGGATCTCGACGAGCTCCGGCCAGGTCTCGGGCTCGAGCTGGGGAGCCACGATCGCGGCGGTCTCGAGCGTGCGTCTGAGCCCGCTCGTGACGACGAGGTCGAGGGCGACCCCTGCGAGGGCCCGGGCCGCGGCCTCCGCCTGCGCGCGCCCCTCCTCGGTGAGCGTGGCCTCGGCGGGGTTCACGGGTGCGCCGTCCGCCGCGAAGTACGAGACCTCGGCGTGGCGCATGAGGTAGAGACGGCGGCGCACGAGCGCATAGGATCGCAGCAGTGCAACCGGTGGCCTCCGGCGACATCGTCGGGACCGCAGAGGAGGCAGCGGGCCTCCCGAAGCCTCCCTTGCTCGTGCTCGACCGGGTGCGCGCCTTCCTCGACGCGCACGGCCTGGGCGTGGGCGAGGTGACCGCGCGCCGTATCGGGGAGGGTGGGGGCTCGAACTTCACCTTCCTCCTCGAGCGCGGCTCCGAGCGGTTCGTCCTCCGGCGCCCGCCACGGCCGCCGCTGCCGCCGTCGGCGCACGACGTCGCGCGCGAGGCGCGTCTCCAGCTCGCGCTCCGCGAGGCCGGGTTCGACCGGCTGCCAACGATCCTCGCCGTCTGCGAGGACCCGAGCGTCCTCGGCGTCGACTTCTACGTGACGGCGTACCTCGAGGGTCACGTCGTCACCGAGGAGCTCCCCCCAGGGCTCGAGCGCGAGGGAGCGCGCCGGGCGCTCGTCCTCGACCTCGTGGACACGCTCGTCGAGATCCACGCCGCGGACGTGGGCACGCCCGGGCTCCAGGCGTTCGCGCGGCCGGGGAGCTACAACGAGCGGCAGGTGCGGCGCTTCACGCAGCTCTGGAGGGTGAACAAGACGCGCGAGATCCCGCTCGTCGAGGAGGTGGGGAGGGAGCTCGCAGCGCGCATCCCCGAGCCGCTCCCGCCGACGGTCGTGCACGGGGACTTCCGGCTTGGGAACGCAATGGTCGCGACTGGGGATCCGACGTGGGTGCTCGCGGTCCTCGACTGGGAGATG
>JAVQXS010000299.1:0-2701 GCA_033578065.1 Thermoleophilia bacterium | reverse complement strand
GAGCGGGACGAGGTAGGGCGCGCCGCGGAGGTTCGCCGCCAGCTTCCCCTTCGAGAAGGCGCAGAAGCCGCAGCGGAAGTAGCAGACGTTCGTGTACTGGATGTTCCGGGTGACGACGTACGTCACCTCGTCCCCGCACGCCGCTCGTCGCAGACGGTCGGCGGCGGCGAAGACGCGCTGGGCCTCCTCCCCCCGCGCCTCGAGCAGGCGGGTGAGCTCGTCCTCGCCGAGCTCCTCGCCCGGGAGGGCGAGCGGCAGCGCGTCCCGACGGACGAGGAAGGGAGGCGGCTTCGGCTCGCCGGGCGCCCAGGAGTCGTCGCGCGCGAGGCCGCTCGCGTCCGCAGCACGGCGGACGTACGGGGCGACGGCCGGGTCGACCCAGCGCTCGAGCTCGGCGACGTGCTCCGGGTAGAGCGGAAGGCGTGGCGCGAGCTCGAGCCCGCGGGAGCGGGCCGCCTCGGCGAGGCGCTCGACCGCGGGCCACGGCGCCTCGGGGTTCACGTGGTCGATCGTCACCGGCGAGACGCCGCCCCAGTCGTCGATCCCCGCGTCGAGCAGGCGCGGGAAGTCGTCGTAGGCGAGGTTCGGCGGCGCCTGGACGTGCCAGCCGGAGCCGAGGAGGATCCGGGCGACCGCGATCGTCCACAGGTGCTCCTCGAGGGACGGCTCGGGGTGGGAGGCCATCCGCGTTCCGGGCTTCGCGCGGAAGTTCTGGACGATCACCTCTTGGAGGTGGCCGTGCTCCTCGCCGAGCGCCCTGAGCGCGAGGAGCGCGTCGATCCGCTCCTCCCGCGTCTCGCCGATCCCGACGAGGATCCCGCTCGTGAAGGGGATCCGGAGCTCGCCCGCGAGCCGGATCGTCTCTAGGCGGCGCGCCGGCTCCTTGTCCGGCGAGGCCCAGTGGGGCCCACCGCGGGCGCCGAGGCGGGCGGCGGTCGTCTCGAGCATGATCCCCATGGACGCGCTCACGCGGCGAAGCGCCGCCATCTCCTCGCGGCCCATGACGCCGGGGTTGAGGTGGGGCAGGAGTCCAGTCTCCTCGAGCACGAGGCGCGCGCAGCGCTCGAGGTACTCGAGCGTCGTCGCGCAGCCGAGCTCGCGCAGCTCGCGCCTCGCGACCTCGTAGCGCAGCTCGGGCTTGTCGCCGAGCGTGAAGAGCGCCTCGCGGCACCCCGCCGCCGCGCCCGCGTGCGCGATCGCGAGCACCTCCTCCTCGCGCAGGTAGGCGCGTTCGCCTCGCCGCGGAGGGCGCGCGAACGTGCAGTAGCCGCAGACGTCCCGACAGAGCGTCGTCAGGGGGATGAAGACCTTCGGCGAGTACGTGACGAGCCGTCCCCGCCGCAGCCGCCGCGCCTCCGCGAGGAGGTCATCGAGCGGCGCCGCGAGGAGGTCGGCGGTCGCGAGCACGCCTCTATCGTCGCACGATCCGAGGTCGCCGTCAGCGACGACGGGCGAGGAACGCCCCCACGCGCCGGAAGAGGCCGCTCACCCCGTGCGGGATGAGGAACATGAGGAGGATGAGGACGACGCCGTAGACGATCGCGGGGCCGCCCGGCTTCGTCGTCTCCTCGATGATGCGGTCGGGGAGGAGCGCCCCGAGGTCCTCGCCCTGCGCCCAGAGCGGCAGGAAGTAGACGAAGATCGCGCCCACGACGAGGCCGGCGAGACCGCCGAGGCCGCCGACGACGATGCCGATGAGGAGGTAGATGGAGAGCGCGACCGGGAACGTGTCCGGGTTGACGAACGTGTTCGCGATCGCGTACAGGCCGCCGGCGAGCCCCGCGTAGGCCGCGCTCACCCCGAAGGCGAGCGTCTTGTAGCGCGCGAGGCTGACCCCCGAGGAGACGGCCGCGGTCTCGCTGTCCCGCACCGCCCGCAACGCCCGGCCGGTGCGGCCGCGCACGATGAGCCACGCCACCGCGAACGCGGGCAGCGCGATCGACCAGGCGAGGTAGTAGAGCCAGTCGTTGTAGCTGAGCGTCCAGCCGAGGATCTCGACCTGCTGCGCGATCGAGCCCGTGAGCTGCTCCGTCCCGAAGAGGTTGATCCCCTGGCCGCCGCCCGAGAGGTCCTCGAAGCGCTTCACCGCCGAGGGAAAGGCGACGGCGATGGCGAACGTCGCGAGCGCGAGGTAGAGGCCGGAGAGCCGGAGCGCCGGGAGCCCGAAGAGGAGCCCGACGAGTCCGGCGATCGCCGCGGCGAAGGGGAGCGTCCAGACGTCTCGCAGCCCGCCTGCGATGGGGCCCCCGAACTGCTCGTTGCCGACCATGAGGATCGCCGTCGTGTAGCCCCCAATGGCCATGAACGCGCCGTGGCCGAGCGAGATCTGGCCCGCGTAGCCGGTGAGGAGGTTGAGCCCGAGGAGCGCGATGAGGTAGATGCCGACGTACGCGTACTGCTGGGCCTTGAAGTCGGAGACGAACGCGGGCAGGACGGCGACGAGCGCGGCGAAGGCCGCGAAGGCGACGAACCCGATGCGGCGCTGCGTGCGGGGGCTCATCGGCTCACACCCGCCTCACGTGCGCGTGCCCGAAGAGGCCGGACGGCCGCACGAGCAGGACGACGAGGATGATGAGGAGCGCGATCGGCAGGCGCAGCTCCTCCGAGAACCAGTCGAAGGCGCGGTACTGGCTGAAGAAGGTGAGGAGGTTGAGCACGAGGCCGAGGAGGAGCCCACCGACGACGGCACCCGCCGGCGAGT
>JAVQXS010000298.1:0-2704 GCA_033578065.1 Thermoleophilia bacterium | reverse complement strand
GATCGCCGGCATGAGCTCCACCTACGTCTTCGAGATCGAGGGCGGCGGGACGTGGACGGTCGGGCTCGCCGACGGGCTAATCGCCGTCACGGAGGGCGCCGGCGATGCCGATTGCACGTTCTCCGCGAGCGAGGAGAGCTTCGAGAAGATCGTCGCCGGCGAGCTGAACCCGACGACCGCGTACATGACCGGCAAGCTCAAGATCAAGGGCGACATGGGCGCGGCCATGAAGCTCCAGAAGCTCTTCTGACCCTCTGCGACCGCTGCGGCCGAGCGGAGGCGAGACGAGGGGCTCAACGGCGCGCTCGCCGCCCGCGGCGGTGCTCCCTCGGCGCGGGGAACAGGCTGCGACGGTCGGCCCTGCGCTCGGGCGGCAGCGCCGCTAGGCTCGTGCCGTGCCCGTCGTGATCCGGCTCCTCGTCCTCTGGGGCACGAACGTCCTCGCCCTCATCGTCGTCGACTGGCTCTTCGCCGGCGTCGCCATCGACGGCTGGGGGCCGCTCCTCCTCGGCGCCGGCGTGCTCACGATCGGCAACGCGGTCGTGAAGCCCGTGCTCGCCCTCCTCACGCTCCCGCTCATCATCGTCACCTTCGGGCTCGCGTACTTCGCGATCAACGTCCTCATGCTCGCGCTCGCGGAGTGGGTGGCGCCGGGCTTCTCGATCGACGGCTTCTGGACGTACGTTGGGGCGACGATCGCCGTCTGGCTCGTGAACGTCGTCGTCGGCTGGCTCCTCGACCGCGTGCGCGAGCTCGAGGCCTGAGCGGCGGGCCCTCGAGCCTCAGGCCTCGAGCTCGACGAGGAGCGCGCCTCCCGCGACCTGGTCTCCGGGGGCGACGTGGACGGCGCTCACCGTGCCCTCGAACGGCGCGTGCACGGGGATCTCCATCTTCATCGCCTCGAGGACGACGAGGGGAGCGCGGGCGACAACCGCGTCGCCGGGAGCGACCTCGACCCGGATGACCGTGCCCGGCATCGGGGACAGGACCGCGCTCTCCGCCGCCGGGCCGCCGTGGCGGTGCGCCTCGGCGTCGACGTCGGGCGGCGGAAGGGGCGGAGGGGGCGGCAGGTTGAGGCGCCAGGGCGTGTCCCACGGGGGTGGCGCTGGGCGAGGGGGAGACGAGAGCGGCGGGTGCTCGACGAGGAAGGCGGTCGTCGCCCGTCCTCCGCGCACGACCGGGTGGGCGACGAGCCAGCGGAGGAAGGGGAGGTTCGTCGTGACGCCCGACACCTCGGTCTCCGCGAGCGCATCGGCGAGGAGCCCGAGCGCGTCCTCTCGATCGCTCCCGTGGGCGACGACCTTCGCGATGAGGGGGTCGTACGCGAGCCCGACCTCGTCGCCCTCCTCGACGCCGGCGTCGACGCGCACGCCCTTCGGGAGGCGAAGGCGCTCGATCCGCCCCGCCTGGGGGAGGAAGGTTCGCGGGTCCTCCGCGTACAGCCGCACCTCGATCGCGTGCCCCAGGATGTCGCCGTGGCTCGAGGCGACGGCATCCACAGCCTCTCCCGCCGCGATCCGTAGCTGCGCGGCGACGAGGTCGAGCCCGAGCACGGCCTCGGTCACCGGGTGCTCGACCTGGATGCGGCCGTTCAGCTCGAGGAAGTATGCCTCCTCGCCGTCGACGACGAACTCGACGGTGCCGGCGTTCCGGTAGCCGATCGCGCGCCCGAACGCGACCGCGGACGAGAGGAGGCGATCGCGGACCTCCTCTCCGAGGCGCGGTGCCGGGGCTTCCTCGAGCACCTTCTGGTGGCGACGCTGGACCGAGCAGTCACGCTCGCCGAGCGCGACGACCGTGCCGTGCGCGTCGGCGAGGAGCTGCACCTCGACGTGTCGCGGCCGCTCGAGGTAGCGCTCGCAGTAGAGCCTGCCGTCGCCGAAGGCGCTCTCGGCCTCCCGGCGCGCCGCCGCGAGCGCTTCGGCGAGCTCCTCCCGTGAGCGGACGATGCGCATGCCCCGCCCGCCGCCGCCAGCGGCCGCCTTGACGACGAGCGGGAAGCCGAGCTCCTCGGGCGCTCCGTCCGGCAGCACCGGGACGCCCGCCTCCCGTGCGACGCGCTTCGCCTCGAGCTTGTCGCCGCCGAGCCGAAGGGCCTCGGGCGGAGGGCCGATCCACGTGAGCCCTGCGGCCTCGACCGCCTCGGCGAAGCGAGGGCTCTCGGCGAGGAAGCCGTACCCTGGGTGGATCGCCTCGGCGCCCGACTCCTGCGCCGCGCGCACGTGCTCGTCCGGGCGGAGGTAGCTCTCGATGCCGATCGCGGCGTCGGCGGCCCGCACGTGGAGCGCCCCCGCGTCGTCGGGAGCGAAGACGGCGACGGTTCCAACGCCGAGCTCCCGGCAGGTGCGGAAGACCCGCAGCGCGATCTCGCCTCGGTTCGCTACGAGGACGCGCTCGAACGGCACGCGTCCACTCTATGCAGAGCCGCGGCGGTGCGATACGGTCCCACCGTGGTGCGGTTCCTCGTCCGGGTCGCGATCGCGCTCGCGGCGAACGCGATCGCCTTGCTCGTCGCGGCCGCCCTCCTCGACGGCGTGCGCCTCCGGGCCGTCGGGTTCGTCGTCGCCGTCGTCGTCTTCACCGTCGTCTTCGCCCTCGCGCAGCCGTTCCTCGTCAGCCAGCTCCGCCGGAGCGATGCGGGAGCGGCCTTCCTGGGAGGGGTTGCCCTCCTCGCCACGCTCGTCTCCCTCGTCGTCACGACGCT
>JAVQXS010000297.1:0-2708 GCA_033578065.1 Thermoleophilia bacterium | reverse complement strand
GAACCATGCGAGCGTCCGCAGCACCCGGAAGGCGTCCTGCGCCGTGTCGAGCTCGTCGGAGCGGAGGATGACGATGCGTCCGGCATCCGCGGGGATCTTGTCCGCGAGCCGCGCTCCGAGGCCGATGCGCTCGGCGGCCTCGTCGATGATCGCGCCGAGGTCGAGGGTGACGATGCCGCCCTCGACGGAGACGCGTGACCCCCCGCCCTCGAGAACGAGCACGAGCGTCCGGTGCGACTCGCGAAGCGTGGCCTCGAAGATCGACTGGAGGCGAGGTTGCTCGAGCGCACGCTCGAGGATCGCGTACGAGGCCTGGCGCAGGCCGGCGGCGGCAGGGCCGGCGAGCGACTTGTAGTCGTCGGGGAGCTGCTGCTCGACCTCGCTCTGGACGTCGACGGAGGCGAAGAGCTCGTCGATCGCCCGCGTCGCGATCGCCTTCCGGATCGCGTCGTCGGCGAGGAGCTCGCTGCTCGCGTCGGTGAAGACGCGCGTGTTGAGCGCGACGCGGTTCACCCACACGGCGAAGCTGCTGAGGAGGAGCAGGATCCCCGCGACGACGAGCGCTGCCCAGACCGCGACGGCGCGGCCCCGGGACTGGCCCGGCGCTACGGGCGTGGACTCGGCGCTCGTCACGGCGGGCGGAGCTTACTCGACGGCCGCCGATCCCGTGTCGCCCTCGCGTCCGAGGTCGAACGCGGCGTGGAGTGCGCGCACCGCCGAGGGCACGTCCGCGCGGGAGATGAGGCAGGAGATCTTGATGGGCGAGGTCGAGATGACGCGGATGTTGATCCCCTGCTCGGCGAGCGTCCGGAACATCCGCGCGGCGACGCCGGGGTGCGAGCGCATGCCTGCGCCGACGATCGACACCTTGCCGAGGTCCGTGATCTCCTCGACCTCGAACGGCCCGAGGAGCTCGCGCACGCGCTCGAGCGCCCGGCGGGTCGCCCGCGCGTCGTCCTCGGGCACGGAGAAGGAGACCTCGGCGGTGTTGCCGACGACGTTCTGGAGGATCGTGTCGACGTTGACGTGCTCCGCGGCGACGGCGTCGAAGATCGCCGCGGCGGTCCCGGGTCGGTCCGGGACTCCCCGCAGGTGGAAGAGGATCTCGTCCTCCGCGTGCGTGACCGCGGAGACGATCGGCTGCTCCATTCCGGCGACGTCCTTCACCCAGGTTCCCTCCTCGTCCGAGAACGTCGAGCGCGCGTGCACGGGCACACTGTGCCCACGCGCGAGCTCGACCGCACGGAGCATGAGCACCTTCGCGCCCGAGGCGGCCATCTCGAGCATCTCCTCGTAGGAGACGACGGGGAGCTTGCGGGCGTCGGGGACGAGGCGGGGGTCGGCGGTGAAGACGCCGGGCACGTCGGAGTAGATCTCGCAGGAGGCCCCGAGCGCGGCAGCGAGCGCGACCGCGGTCGCGTCCGTCCCTCCGCGGCCGAGGGTCGTGACGTCCATCGTGTCGCGCGAGAAGCCCTGGAAGCCGGCGACGAGCACGATCTGGCCGCGGTCGAGCGCCTCGAGCACGCGCACGGGCGTGATCTCGCGGATCTTCGCCTTCGTGTGCACGGGGTCGGTGATGATTCCCGCCTGCGAGCCTGTGAGGGACACCGCCTCGCAGCCGAGGTCGTGGATCGCCATCGCGACGAGGGCGCAGGCGATGCGCTCGCCGGTGGAGAGGAGCATGTCGAGCTCGCGCGGGTGTGGGTTCGGCGAGACGCTCGCGGCGAGCTCGAGGAGCGTGTCGGTCGTGTGGCCCATCGCCGACACCGTCGCCACGACGCGCGCCCCTCGCTTGCGGGCCTCGACGAGCCTGCGCGCGACGAGGCGGATCTTGTCCGGGTCGGCGACGGACGAGCCGCCGAACTTCATGACGACGGTCTCTGGTTGCGGCGCGGCCTCGGCGTGCACTGCAAGGGATTCTGGCGATTCCGCCGGCGCGCGCTCCCCGGACCGTGCGCCTCGCCCCGCTCCCATCGCCCGAGACCTGGCCGAGAGGGCTACCCTCCGCGCGTGGCGCGCAAAGCGATGCTCATCGGGCTCGACTGCGCGGAGCCCTCGCTCGTCCTCGAGCGGTGGCGCGACGAGCTCCCGACGCTCGCGGGGCTCATGGAGCGCGGCGCCTACGGGCGCCTCACCTCGGTCATCCCGCCGATCACCGTCCCCGCCTGGAGCTGCATGATGAGCTCCCGGACGCCCGGCGATCTCGGCGTCTACGGCTTCCGGAACCGGGCCGACCACTCGTACGATGGCGCGTTCATCGCGATGGGCGACGCGATTCGCGAGCCGAGGCTCTGGGACTACGTGACCCGAGCGGGCGGATCCTCGATCGTCCTCTCTGTGCCGGGGACGTATCCGCCGCGGCCGCTGAACGGCGTCATGGTCGGCTGCTTCCTCACCCCGTCCGTCGAGAGCCCGTACACGTACCCCGCGCGGCTCCGAGAGGAGATCGCCGAGGTCGTCGGCGAGTACCTCTTCGACGCGAAGGAGTTCCGCACGGACGACAAGGAGGACCTCCTGCGCCAGGTGTACGAGATGACCGACCGACGCTTCCGTCTCGCAGAGCACCTCCTCGCGACGCGGCCGTGGACGCTCTTCGTCATGGTCGAGATGGGGCCCGATCGGATGCACCACGGGTTCTGGAAGTTCATGGATCCCGAGCATCGCAAGCACGAGCCAGGGAACCGCTACGAGGACGCGATCCTCGACTA
>JAVQXS010000296.1:0-2740 GCA_033578065.1 Thermoleophilia bacterium | reverse complement strand
GAGCGCGAACCCGATGAGGAGGGCCATCGGCTCACGCGCGAGGAGCGCGTTCGCCTCCTCCGAATCGGTGAGGTAGAGCATCTCGGGCACGAGCGGATCGTAGACGCAGGGCCGATACCCTGGCTTCGTGGACCCGCTCTCCGTCCTCTCGCCGCCGACGAGGGAGTGGTTCGCGCGCGCCTTCGCCGAGCCGACACCCGCGCAGCGGCTCGGGTGGCCGGCGATCGCACGGGGCTCGCACGTCCTCATCCAGGCGCCGACGGGCTCGGGGAAGACGCTCGCGGCCTTCCTCATCGGGATCGACCGGCTGAAGGAGACGCCCGGTGAAGGCTTGCGGCTCCTCTACGTCTCGCCGCTCAAGGCGCTCAACTACGACGTCGAGTGCAATCTGCGCGCGCCCCTCGCGGGACTCCGCTCGGCGCTCTCGGTCGCGGTGCGGACGGGCGACACCCCCGCAGATGAGCGGCGCCGGCTGCTGCGCGCGCCGCCCGACATCCTCATCACGACGCCCGAGTCCCTCTACCTCCTCCTCACCTCGCAGGCGCGGGAGACGCTGCGCGGCGTCGCGACCGTGATCGTCGACGAGGTGCACGCGCTCGCGGGGACGAAGCGCGGCGCCCACCTCGCGCTCTCGCTCGAGCGACTCGAGGCGCTCGTCGGTGCGCCCTTCCAACGCATTGGCCTCTCCGCGACCCAGCGTCCGCTCGCGGAGATCGGGCGCTTCGTCGCCGGCACGGGGCGGGAGATCGAGCTCGTGGACGCGGGCGTTCGGAAGGAGCTCGACCTCGAGGTGGTCGTCCCGGTCGAGGACCTGCGCGAGCTCCGCTCGAGCGCGCACCTCTCCGTGCCACCGCTCGCCGACGGGGCGCAGCTCGGGGCCGGGGTGGAGGGCGCGAGCCGCTCGCTCTGGCCCTCGATCTACCCAGCGATCCTCGACCTCGTCCGGGCGCACCGCTCGACGATCGTCTTCGTGAACAACCGGCGTCTCGCGGAGCGGCTCGCGTTGCGCCTCAACGAGCTCGCCGGGGAGGAGCTCGCCCGTGCGCACCACGGCTCGCTCGCGCGCGAGCAGCGCGCGCACGTGGAGGAGCTCCTGAAGGCGGGTCGGATCCCCTGCCTCGTCGCCACCTCCTCGCTCGAGCTCGGGATCGACATGGGAGCGGTGGACCTCGTCGTCCAGGTCGAGAGCCCGAAGTCGGTCGCCCGCGGCCTCCAGCGGGTGGGGCGTGCGGGTCACGCTCTCGGCTCCGTCTCGAAGGGCCGCATCTTCCCGAAGTACCGCATGGACCTCCTCGAGGCGGCGGTCGTCGCGAAGGCGATGCGCGAGGGCGAGATCGAGGAGACGCGGATTCCGCGCAACCCCCTCGACGTCCTCGCGCAGCAGATCGTCGCCATGTGCGCGGACGAGGAGATCGCCGTCGACGACCTGCACGCGCTCGTGCGTCGCGCGTACCCCTTCTCCGACCTCTCGCGCACGCAGCTCGAGAACGTCCTCGACATGCTCGCGGGCCGCTACCCGTCCGACGAGCTCGCCGAGCTGCGGCCGCGGATCGTGTGGGATCGGGTGGCGGGCGTGGTACGCGGGCGGTCTGGCGCGCGCCGGCTGGCGGTGACGAACGCGGGCACCATCCCCGACCGCGGCCTCTACGGCGTCTACCTCGCGGACGGCGGTGGTCGCGTGGGGGAGCTCGACGAGGAGATGGTGTACGAGGCGCGCGAGGGGCAGACCTTCGTCCTCGGCGCCTCCACGTGGCGGATCGAGGAGATCACCCGCGACCGGGTGCTCGTGTCGCCCGCGCCGGGCGTCCCTGGGGTCGCCCCCTTCTGGAAGGGCGAAGGCGTCGGCCGCCCGGCGGAGCTCGGGGCGCGCGTCGGGCGCGCGGCGCGGGAGCTCGTCGCTCAGCGCGACGAGGCCGCGCTCGCGCGCCTCGAGGAGGAGTACGGCCTCGACGAGCGCGCCGCCCGCAACCTCGTGACCTTCCTTCGCGAGCAGGAGGCGGCGACGGGTGTCGTTCCCTCCGATCGGACGGTCGTCGTCGAGCGCTTCCGGGACGAGATCGGCGACTGGCGCGTCTGCGTCCTCAGCCCGTTGGGCGCGCGCGTTCACGCCCCCTGGGCCCTCGCGCTCGGAGCTCGCCTCCGCGAGGCGGTCGATCTCGACGCGCACGCCCTCTGGTCGGACGACGGGATCGCGCTCCACCTCCCCGACGCCGGTGCGCCCCCGGCGGTCGCCGACCTCCTCCTCGACCCCGACGAGGTCGAGGAGCTCGTGCTCGCCGAGCTCGGCTCTTCCGCCCTCTTCGGCGCTCGCTTCCGCGAGAACGCGGCTCGCGCGCTCCTCCTGCCGCGGCGGCGTCCGGGACAGCGGATCCCGCTCTGGCAGCAGCGGCTGAAGGCGCAGGCCCTGCTCGAGGTTGCGCGCCGCTTCCCCGAGTTCCCGATCGTGCTCGAGACGTACCGCGAGTGCCTCCAGGACGTCTTCGACCTGCCTGCCCTGCGCGGCCTCCTCCGCGGCCTCCGGACGCGCGAGATCGACCTCGTGGAGGTGGAGACAGCCTCCGCGTCCCCCTTCGCCGCCTCGCTCGTCTTCGAGTACGTCGCGACGTACATGTACGAGGACGACACGCCTCCTGCGGAGCGGCGCGCGCAGGCGCTCTCGCTCGATCGCGACCTCCTCCGAGAGCTCATGGGCATCGAGGGGCTCCGCGAGCTCCTCGACCCGCGCGCGATCGAGCAGGTC
>JAVQXS010000295.1:0-2740 GCA_033578065.1 Thermoleophilia bacterium | reverse complement strand
GAGCCCCTCCTCGACGTGTTCTCGTGCGCTGCTCACTCGGTCTCCGCCGGCGGAGCGCGCTTGACCGCGCGCCGTCCGTCCCCTACCCTACACGAATCCGAATCCTAGTTCTAGTAAGACGAGGTGCCTGTGGGCCCCCTTGACAAGGACGTCGTCCGGAGCGATGCGCTCTCCGCGAGGGACGAGGGCTACGCCCTCGAGATCCGCTCGCACTGGTACCGCGCGCTCCCGCTCACGTCCCTCGCCGTCATCGATCTCACGCTCGACGGTCGGCGGATCGATCCAGCGGATCTCGTCGTCGAGGCGAACGGGAAGCGCTTCCGCTTCCAAGATCTCGAGGAGCGCTTCGACGAGTGGTGGTTCACCACCGACCCGATCACCCTCCACATCCCGGCTCCCGGGGCGGAGAGGGGCGGCACGCATCGTGTCGAGCTCGAGCTCGGACTGCGGATCCCGTACCTCCTCATCGGCGGTCCCGACGGCGAGCCGTTGCTCGCCTCAAGCCACACCGACAAGACCCTCGTCTGCGCATGAAGAGGGAGGGACGATGACGGCGACGCCCGCAGGGCTCCCGCAGCTCGGGACGACGCTCTTCAGCCTCACGCTCGAGATGCGGCGACCCGACTACTCGCTCGAGGGCATGATCCGGCGCGTGGCCGAGCTTGACCTCGGTCCGGGGCTTGAGGTCGTCGGCTTCCAGAGCATCCGCGACTGGCCGCGGATCAGCGACCGCTTCGTCGCTGACTTCCGCTCGCTTCTCGAGGAGTGCGAGCTCGTGCCCACTGCGATGAGCATGAACCTCGACCTCGCGCTCCGGCGCGACCGACGGCTCACCGAGGACGAGGCCCTCGCGTACCTCGAGGCGCAGATGGAGGCGGCGCGCAGGCTCGGGTTCCCGATCGGGAAGTCGGCCATCCTCCCGACCCGGCGCTTCGTCGAGGGGCTCGCCCGGGTGGCCGAGCGCCTCGACATGCGCTTCGGGGTCGAGGTGCACAGCCCCGAGAGCGTCGACTCCCCTCACGTGCTCGAGCTCCGCGAGCTCTTCGAGGAGGTTGAGTGCCCGCTCCTCGGCTTCGTCCCCGACTTCAGCGCCTCCATGCGCAGCATCCCCCCGACGCTCGTGGACGCGCACCGGGCGTCGGGCATGCCGCCCGCGCTCATCGAGCTCGTGTACGAGGTCTGGGAGAGCGACTCAACGATGCCCGAGAAGTTCGCCCGCTTCGCTGAGGAGGCCGAGCGGCTCGGCGCCTCACCCGGCGATCGCGGGAAGCTGAACATGGTGCTCACGATGCACGGGCGGATGGATCCGCGCCGCTGGGAGGAGCTCCTGCCCCGCGTCGTGCACGTCCACGGGAAGTTCTACGGCATCGACGAGCGCGGAGAGGAGCCCTCCATCGACTACCCGACGATCGTCGACGTCCTCGTCCGGGGCGGCTACTCGGGGTTCATCTCGAGCGAGTGGGAGGGCCACGCGTACACGGATGCGGTGAGCGGCTGGGAGATGTGTCGACTCCACCACGACCTCCTCAAGCGGCTCATCGTCGAGGCGCAGGAGCGACTCGTCGGTGCTCGGTGACCAGGTCATCGCCGACGGGTCGCTCCGCGCGGCCGAGGGGGGCGTTTCCTTCGCCCTTCGGATGCCCTGGTACCGAGCGCTCCCCCTCTCCTGCCTCGAGAGCGTCGAGGTGAGACTCGACGGCGAGGCGTTCCCGCCCGAGGCGCTGACGCTGACCCTCGAGGGCCGACCCTACCGGCTCTCCGACCTCCCCCCGCTCCACGACACGTGGTGGTACGTCACCGATCCGATCGAGGTGACGCTGCCGCGCGCCCTCACGCCGGGCGACGGCGAGCACGAGCTCGACGTCACGGTAGCGCTCCGCATCCCCTACATCGTCGAGTCAGGCCATCCGCTCGTCATGCGCGAGCGCTGCCTGAAGCGCATGGAGGTGCGTCCGTGAACCCCGAGGCACCGGCGCTCCCCCGCCTCGGGGTGACCCTCTACAGCTTCACGCGCGACTTCCACGCCGGTCGAGCGACGCTCGAGGATCTCATCGCCCGCGTCGCGCGCGACGGTCTCGGGCCGGGACTCGAGGTGATCGGCTTCCAGAGCTTCCGCGGGTTCCCCCACATGGCCGCCGCCGACGAGCGGCGCTTCCTCGACCTCGTCGAGCGGCACGGCCTCGAGCTCTCCTGCCTCGACGGAAACGTCGACGTCGCCCTGCGAGCCGATCGGCTCCTCGACGAGTCGGAGCTCGTCGAGTACCTCGAGGCCCAGATCGACGCCGCCGCCCGGCTCGGGTTCCCGGTTCTCCGCATTCAGAACCAGGCGACGCCCCCGGTCGTCGAGCGCCTCCTCTCCCACGCTGAGCGCCGTGGGGTCAAGCTCGGCATGGAGATTCACGCCCCCGAGACCGTTCGCTCTCCCTGGGTGCTCGCACTGCGCGAGCTCTACGCGCGTCTCGACTCTCCCTACCTTGGCTTCATCCCGGACTTCGGCGCCTCCACCCGAGGCATCTCGCCGAGCATGTTCGAGGCTTTCCGTGCGAAGGGCGTCTCGGAGGAGCTCCTCGAGGAGGTCGCAGAGCGCTGGCGGGACCTCGATGGCAAGGAGTTCGAGGCACACGAGGAGATCGGGCGCTTCATTGCCCTCGCCGAGAAGCACGGAGCCGGCGACCACGCCGTCAACCTCGCGGTGTTCGCGGTCGGGATCCACGGACACCAGGATGCGAGCGCCTGGGCC
>JAVQXS010000294.1:0-2748 GCA_033578065.1 Thermoleophilia bacterium | reverse complement strand
GACGCCGTACGCAGCCGCGTCTCCAGCCCCCGCAGGCAGCGCGAAGTGGAAGACGACGAGCGTGGAGAGGACGAAGAGGAGCATCGCAGGCAGCGTGTCCCGGGCGCGGAGCTCGATCCGGAGATCCTTCCGCGCGAGCGCGATGACGTCGGAGGCGTACCTCATGCGAGGACGAGCTGCTGTGCCGCGAGCGGGGCGAGCCGGTCGGGGTCGTGCGTCGCGACGACGAGCGTCCGCTGCCCGGCGAGACGGCCGATCTCCTCATCGAGGAGCGCCGCGCCGGCAGCGTCGAGCGCCGCGTGCGGCTCGTCGAGCAGGAGGAGGTCGGGGTCGTGGAGGAGCGCGCGGCAGAGCGCGAGACGCTGCGTCATCCCCTTCGAGAGCTCGCAGACCCGGAGGTCGCGCGCGTCCCGCAGGCCGAACCGCTCGAGGAGCATGCCGACGCGGTCGTGGCGCTCGGGAACGCGGTAGAGCCGTCCGAAGAGGTCGAGGTTCTCGAGCGCCGTCAGCTCGCGGTAGAGGAGCGGCTCGTGGCCGAGGAAGCCGATGCGATCGCGGTCGACCCTCACCCGCACGGAGCCTCGAGTGGGAGCGGCAAGGCCGGCGAGGAGTCGGAGAAGCGTCGTCTTGCCCGCCCCGTTCGGTCCCGTCACGAGCGCGAGCGCGCCCTGCTCGACGGAGAGGTCGATGCCGGAGAGGACTCGCCTCCCCCCGTAGCGCTTCTCGAGCCCGCGCGCGTCGATCACGCGACGAGGGTCTCGAGCGCCACGAAGGCGCCGAAGACGACGCTCAAGACGCCGTTGACCGTGAAGAAGGCGGTGTTCAGACGCCGGAGGTCGTCCGGCCGCACAAGCGCGTGCTCGTAGCCGAGGAGCGCGGCGACGGCGCTTACGCCGAGCCAGTATGGGAGACCAGCGCCGAGACCGAGGCCAGCGAGCGTGAAGAGGGCGACCGTCGCGGCGTGGAGCGCCCGCGCCCCGTGGAGGACGCCCCGCGGCCCGAAGCGTACCGCCCACGAGTGGAGGCCGTGAGCGCGGTCGTGCTCGAGATCGAGGAGCGAGTAGAAGAGATCGAAGCCGGCGACCCAGAGGGCGACCGCAGTCCCGATCGCCCACGCCTCCCACGGCGCCTCGCCACTCACCCCGAGCCACGCACCGACCGGCGCGAGGCCGAGACACGCGCCGAGCCAGAGGTGGCAGAGCCACGTGAACCGCTTCAGGTACGGGTAGACGACGAACATCGCGACCGGAATCGGCCACAGCCAGCGGACGACAGGGTCGAGCTGGAAGACGGCCACGAGGAAGAGCCCCAACGCGGCGCCCGAGAGCCCGAGCACCTGCGCGCGGGAGAGCGTCCCTGCCGGCAGCTCGCGGGAGGCGGTCCGGGGGTTGCGCGCGTCGAGCTCGGCGTCCACGAGCCGGTTCACCGCCATCGCGAGCGTGCGCGCGCCAACCATCGCCGCTGTCACCCACGCCATGGGGACGAGACCGGGCCAGCCGTCGACCGCGAGGAAAGCACCGACGTACGCGAACGGCAGCGCGAACACCGTGTGCTCGAGCCGGACGAGCGAGGCGAGACGGCGGGGGAGAGGAGCCGTCGCCGTGCTCATGTCTGCCGATGCGCGTTCCTCGTCTCCCCGCGCGCGAGGGCGAGCGCGTGGCCGAGCGCCGGTCGGAGGACGGCGAACCCGTCCCGGCAGCCGCCCGGCGAGCCAGGGAGGTTGACGACGAGCGTCCGTCCGCGCAAGCCCGCGATCCCGCGCGAGAGGAGCCCATGGGGCGTGCGCGCGCGAGCGTCCGCCCGGATCGCCTCCGCGATCCCCGGCGCCTCTCGGTCGAGGAGCGGTCTCGTCGCCTCCGGCGTTACGTCCCGGGGCGCGAAGCCCGTCCCCCCCGTCGTCAAGAGGAGCGCCACCTCGTCTGCCAGCTCGCGGAGCGCGGCTGCGATCGCGTCGCTCTCGTCCGGCACGACGCGGCGTACGACCTCGAATCCCTCCTCGAGGAGGAGCTGCTCGAGGACGTCGCCGCTCGTGTCCTCCCGAGCGCCAGCGTGGACGCCATCGGAGACCGTGAGGACAGCAGCCCGCGGGCGACGAGCGCTCACAGGGGCTCCTTCTCCTTCGCGCGCAGGCGGACGCCGCCGATCTCGAGTCCGGTGTCGACCGCTTTCGCCATGTCGTAGACGGTGAGCGCCGCGACGGCAGCCGCCGTGAGCGCTTCCATCTCGACGCCCGTCTGGGCGACCGTCTCGACGGTCGCCTCGATGCGGACCGACGCCACAGCGGACCTCGACGTTCGTCAGCGGGAGCGGGTGGCAGAGCGGGATGAGCTCGGCCGTCCTCTTCGCGGCGAGCACGCCCGCGAGCTGCGCTGCGACGAGCGCGTCGCCTTTCGGGAGCTCGTGCAGCCGACGCGCCGTCTCCGGGGCCATCCGGACCTCAGCCTCGGCGATGGCTCGGCGTCGCGAGAGCGGCTTCGAGCCGACGTCGACCATACGCAGGCCACCGGACTCGTCGACGTGGGAGAGCTCGGGCACGGGGAGATCGTAGTCCCGGCGCGACCCGCGCTCGGGCGCACCCGCCACGCATCGCCTGCGCCGTTTTCACGTGGAAACGGCGCTCCCGCTCCGCTCCTCATGGGCCGGGAGCTCGAGCGTGAACACCGTCCTGCCCGGGCGCGACTCGAGCCGGACGGCGCCCCGCATGAGCCGCGCCATCTCGCGCGCGATCGCGAGGCCGAGCCCGCTCCC
>JAVQXS010000293.1:0-2751 GCA_033578065.1 Thermoleophilia bacterium | reverse complement strand
ATCGCCTCCACGAGCGGATCGGCGACGTCGCCGACGGCGACGACGACGGAGACGGCCATGCAGCGCTCGCCCGCAGAGCCGTAGCCGGCGCTGACGGCGGCGTCGGCTGCCATCTCGATGTCCGCGTCCGGGAGGACGATCATGTGGTTCTTCGCGCCGCCGAGCGCCTGCACGCGCTTGCCGTGCTTCGCGCCTACCTCGTACACGTAGCGCGCGACCGGCGTCGAGCCGACGAAGCTCACGGCGGCGATCCCGGGGTGCTCGAGGATCGCGTCCACCGCGACCTTGTCTCCCTGGACGACGTTGAAGACGCCGCTCGGGACGCCGGCCTCCTGGAGGAGCTGGGCGGTGAGGAGGGAGGCGGAGGGATCCTTCTCGGACGGCTTGAGGACGAACGTGTTGCCGCACGCGAGCGCGGGGGCCCACATCCACATGGGGACCATGGCGGGGAAGTTGAAGGGCGTGATGCCGGCGACGACGCCGAGCGGCTGCCGAATCGAGTAGACGTCGATGCCCGTCGCCGCCTGCTCCGAGTAGTCCCCCTTGAGGAGCTCCGGGATCCCGCACACGTACTCGATGACCTCGAGGCCGCGCTGCACCTCCCCGTGAGCGTCGGAGAGCACCTTCCCGTGCTCAGACGTGAGCAGACGCGCGAAGTCATCGCGGTGCGCGTCGACGAGGTTGTAGATGCGGAAGAAGAGCTCCTGCCGCTTCGAGAGCGACCAGCGGCGCCACTCGCGGAACGCCTCGCGGGCGGCCTGGACCGCCCGGTCGACCTCCTCAGGGCTCGCGAAGTCGACCTCGCCCGTCTGCTCGCCCGTCGCCGGGTTGTAGACGGGGCCCTTCCGACCCGACTCCCCGCGCACGTGCGCGCCGCCGATCCAGTGCCCGATCGTCTTCAGCTCCGCCGTCACCGCTGCCATCGCCATCGCCTCCTGTCGCTCTCGGCTCCTGCGAGAAGCCTAGCGCTCTCGTTCGCGCAGCATGGGACGCCGCCCCCGGCGTCGTCGGAGACCTGCTCGGAGGGGCGTCTCGGCTGGTTGCGTCAGGCCGGTGCCTTCGCGCGTCGCTTGCCCTGCGGGCGGCGGATGACCGCGTCCTCGCCGGGGTAGAAGATCGACTCGTGCCCGTCCTCCCAGCGCACCCGGAAGCGCACGTGGTCGGGCTCGCCGAGGACCTCGAGGATGACCGCTGTCTTCGGGGACTCGCCGACGGAGTGCCCGGTGATGACGATCTCGTCGCCCGGCCGCGCAGGCTTGCCGCGAACGGTCTTCGCCATGGCTACCTCCTTCCTTCTCGCTTCTCCTTGCAGTGTGCCTGCTCTCGTCGCCTCGCGCGCGACCCCGAGCCCGTCGAGCGCGGAGAGGTAGGGGTCGCGGTCAGGGAGCGCGTAGCGGCGGTCGTAGTCGACGGCGCCGTTCAGCTCGAGGATCGTCCAGCCCCCGTCGCGCGGCAAGAGGTCGACCCCGACGAAGTCGATCCCGAGCGCCCGCGCCGCGGCGAGGGCGAGCTCGTCCGTGCCGGCCGGGAGCTCCGCCTGGACGACCCGCCCTCCGAGCGCGACGTTCGTCCGCCACTCGCCCGGCCCCGCGACGCGACGTCCCGCCGCGACGACCCGGTCGCCCGCCACGACGAGCCGGAGGTCCGCGTCCACGGGCTCGATGAGCTCCTGGGCGAGGACGCCGTGCTCGTGAAACCACCGGCGGCCTGCGAGGAGCTCGAGGGCACGAGCAAGCGCGTCCTCGCTGCGGCAGCGGAGGACATCCTGCCCCCAGCTCCCGAAGCGGGGCTTGAGCACGCAGGGAAGGCGGATACCCTGCGCCGCCCACCGAGCGACGACGTGCTCCGTGCGCGGATGGGGAAGCCCGGCGGCGGCGAGACGGTCGCGCGTGCGGAGCTTGTCGTGGGCGGCGAGGAGCCCGGACGGGCGGTTGACGACGCGCACGCCGCGCTGCTCGAGCTCGTCGACGAGCTCGAGCCCCGGCTCGACGCCGTCGAGCGTTGGCAGGACGTCGAGCCGGGTGATCGCGACGTCGCCCAGGGCGAGCGTCTCCACCGCCTCGCGCGGCCAGAGGACGCGTGCGTCCAGGCCGACCGCGCGCCACGCGAGCGCGAGCTCGACGTTCGTCCGCGTCGGGCTGCCGATGAGGGCGACGACCACGCCGCCAGCCTCGCCGCACCCTCCCTCGGCGCCATCCGCGTGCACGCGGATCCGGGTGCGGATACCCCTCAGGGTGGCCTCCGGTCGGCGCGCGTGCGAGGGGACCCCTCCGGCCCGACCTGGGTGCCGCCTCAGTCGCGCGCCCGCACGAGGCGAGGCGGATCGGGGGTAGCGGCGGTACGCTCGCTCCCATGGGGCGGACGGGGTGGCTCGGCCTCGCGCTCGGCGCCGCGGCGATCCTCGCTGGCGCCGCGATCGCGCTCGCGTGGACGATGGCGAGAGATCCGGCGCCAGCGGCGATCGACGATGCGCTCGCCGCGTTCCGTGCCGCGCTCGCGGGGCGGGCGCCCGCCGAGAGGCCGGTGCCTGAGGGCGTGTACGTGTACGCGACCTCGGGCTTCGAGCGGACGGACGCGCTCGCCGGCGTCACCCACCGGTACCCACCGCGCTCGACGATCACGCTCACGAGGAGCGACTGCGGCTTCCGCCTGCGCTGGGACGTGACCGAGGGCCGCTCGACGACGTGGACCGTGTGCACGGGCCGCGAGGGCTGGATGCTCGCAAGCCAGGACGAGCGGCACACGTTCTTC
>JAVQXS010000292.1:0-2752 GCA_033578065.1 Thermoleophilia bacterium | reverse complement strand
GCGTCGAGTGGGCTCTGTCTGCGCTCGGCGCCGGGCTCGTGCTCTTCCTCGTCGTCCTCGTCTACCCGGCTGGGCTCGGCATGGGCGACGTGAAGCTCGCGGCGGCGCTCGGTGCGGGACTCGGCCCCCTCGTCGCGGTCGGTCTCTTCCTCGGCTTCTTCGCCGCCTTCGTCCCTGCGCTCGCGCTCCTCGTCCGACGCGGAGCTGCTGCTCGCAAGGAGGCGATCCCGCTCGGCCCCTTCCTCGCCTTGGGCGCCGTCGTCACGCTCTTCGCGGGACCCGAGATCTGGGACGCGTACACGAGCCTCGGAAGCTGACCTCGCCCTCAAGGGAGCGCGATGTGAGGCCGATCTCTAGCGCATGTGCGCTGCGGCACAGCCCTTCGTGGCGCGCGAGCCACCACTCGACCGTGAAGCGCTCGCTGCTGCCGTGCGCGACGCGGTCGCGGCGGCCTCGGCGGAGGAGGAGCACGCGCGCGCCGTCGACGCGGCGGTCGCAGCGCTCGCCGAGGCGACGGGACTCCTCGTCTCGACGTTCGTTCTCGAGCACGGGCGGCTCTGGCTCGTCGGGCAGCGGGGCTACTCGTTCGTCCCGGACGGCCTGCGCATGGATCGAGGCGTGATCGGCCGAGCCGTGCGGCTCGGGCAGCCGCAGGTCGTGCTCGATGTCCTCGCCGATCCGGACTACATCTCCGCGGCGCACGACGTCGTCTCGGAGGTCGCTGCTCCGCTCCTGCGGGGAGGCAGCGTCGTCGGGCTCCTCAACGTCGAGTCGAGAGGCGCCGTGCCGGCGGAGATTGCGGAGCTGCTCGTGCCGCTCGTCGACGCGCTCGCCCCCCGTGCCGAGGCCGTGCGCCTGGCGAGGACGATCGACCTGCCGACGCTCGCCCGCCTCTTCGTCTACCTTGGGAGTCTCCGCGACGCGGACGAGATCGCCGCCCTCACGGCCGCGATGCTCGCGAAGATCCTCCCGCTCGATGCCGCGCAGGTCGTGCTCTGGGACGAGGGGGGCGAGCCGGTGGAGCGCGCTTCCTGGCGGAGGGCGGCCGAGCGCCCGCTCCTCACGAGCGACGAGATCGAAGGCGTGCACGCGCTCGTCGACGCGAACGCGGTGTGTCAGGTCCTCGGCGCGGGGCGAGCGCGAATGGGCCCCGTCGTCTGGCTGCCGCTGCGAGCGAACGGCGAGGACCTCGGGGCGCTCGTTGGGATCGTCTCGCCGGGGCACGTTGTCGAGACGAACCAGCTCGACCTCGCCTCGCTCCTCGCCGCACATGCGGCAGCGACGCTCGAGGCCGCGCTCGCGCTCCACCGCGAGCGCCGGAGCGCGCAGACCGATCCGCTCACCGGGATCCTCAACCGCCGCGGTCTCGAGGAGCGGCTCGACGCGACGCTCGCCGAGATGCAGGAGCGACGGCTCCCCGTGAGCGTCATGCTCCTGGACTGCGACGACTTCAAGGAGGTCAACGACCGTGCGGGGCACGAGTTCGGTGACAAGCTCCTCGTCGAGCTCGCGGAGCGCCTCGAGGGCGTCGTGCCTGAGGGAGCCGTCGCAGCTCGGCTGGGCGGCGACGAGTTCGTCGTCATGCTCCCGGGTGCCGACGCGGAGTCCGCCGAGCGGACGGCTGCGACGGTCCGTGCCGCGCTCGCCGAGGCGATGACTGAGGCCGGGTTCCCCCTGCGGATCAGCGCGGGGATCTCGACGTTCCCCTTCGACGGCGATCGCGCGACCGCGCTCCTCCGCGCCGCCGACCAAGCGCTCTACGCGGCGAAGAGCCTCGGGAAGGACCGGGTCGCGTCCTTCCGTGAGCTCCTGAGGGGCACGGTCGCGCAGGCATCCGCTCTCGAGGCGAGACCGTTGCGCGATCGTCGAGGAGGCGCTCGCTCGGATGGCTCCGTCCTCCTCGAGGCGCTCGAGGCGGCCCGAGCGATCGCGGCGGAGCGCGACGGGGTTGGCGTCTGCTCCCGCCTCTCCAAGTCGCTCGTCTTCGTCGTCGGCGCCACCGGCTGCCTCGTCTCCCGTGTCGAGGGCGAGTACCTCGTCGACGCTGCCGCCCATGCCCTCCGGGACGTCTCGCTCGGACCCGAGGCCGCGTACCGCATCGCGGACTTCCCCCTCACGCAGGAGGTGCTCGAGCGCGGGGAGCCGCGTGCGCTCTCCTTCCTCGACGAGGAGGTCGATCCCGCCGAGGCCTTCATCCTCCGCGAGCTCGGGATGAACGCGCTCCTCATGCTCCCGATCCGCGTCGAGGGTGTCGCCTGGGGCCTCGTCGAGGTGTACGAGATGCGCCTCCGCCGCTTCTCCGAGGACGACGTCGCGGTCGCGCGCTTCCTCGTCGAGGCCGCCGAGCGCCGTCTCGCGGAGCTCGGGCCGGAGGGCCCCTCGAGTCCGACCCGGCCGGTGTACGAGCTCCCGAGGCTCGGGCGCCTGCGCGCCCGCTGAGCGCTCACGTGCGCGCGAACGGAGTCCGCGCGAGGAGGTAGGCACAGCGGCGGCGGTCGTGGGGGAGGGGCGAGGGGCCGATCCTCGCCACCTCGTACTCGTCGCCTGCGAGCGCGAGCGTCCCCCCGAGCTCGACGACGGTTGGCTCGAGCTCGGCGAGCGTGTACCGCGGCCCGGGAACGAACGCGAGCTCGATGAGGAGCGCCTCCCTCCGGGGTTGCACAGCGGCTTGCTCCGCTGAGCGCTCTGCGGCGGCGACCTCCTGCTCCCGACGCTCGAGCGTCCGCTCCCGACGCTCGAGCGCGAGCCGTTT
>JAVQXS010000291.1:0-2766 GCA_033578065.1 Thermoleophilia bacterium | reverse complement strand
TCCCTTAGCCGTGCTCGACCTCGGCGGCGGCGCCGTCCTCTCCGAGCGCGCCCGCGCGGCGCTCTCGGAGCACGCCTTTGCCGTCCTCGTCGAGGTCTCCGTGGAGGAGGCCTGGCAGCGGGCAGCGGGCGCCGGCCGCCCGCTCGCGCGTGACGCCGAGGCGTTCCGCAGCCTCTACGTGGAGCGGCAGCCGGTGTACGAGGCGGTCGCCGACGGTCGGGCCCGGGACGCCGACGGCGTCGTCCTCGCCGCCGCCGGGGTGCACGTCGCGGAGGGGGCGAGCGCTGCCCTCGCCGCGCTCGTGCCCGGCGAGGGCGCGGTCGAGCTCGTCGCCGACGAGACCGTCGCGCGACTCCACGGAGCGCGGGCGCGGGAGGCGCTCGGGGAGCGGTTGCGGGCGGAGCACCTCGTTCCCGCGGGCGAGCGCGCGAAGACGGCGGCGGTCGCCGAGCAGCTCTGGGAAGCGCTCCGGCTCGACCGCACGGGGATGCTCGTCGCCCTCGGGGGCGGCGCGACGACCGACCTCGCGGGGTTCGTCGCCGCGACGTTCCTGCGCGGGGTCTCCTGGATGCCCGTCCCCTCGACGCTCGTCGGCCAGGTCGATGCCGCCATCGGCGGCAAGACGGCGATCGATCTTCCGACGGGGAAGAACCTCGTGGGCGCGTTCCACTGGCCAGCGCGGGTCGTCATCGACCCCGATCTCCTGGCGACGCTCCCGGGCGAGGAGCGGGACAACGGGCTCGCCGAGGTGGTGAAGACGGGCCTGCTCGCGGGGGAGCGGCTGTGGGAGCTCCCGCTCGCGGAGCAGGTGCGTCGCTGCGCGGCGTTCAAGGCCGCCATCTGCCTCCGAGACCCGAAGGACCGCGGCGAGCGGGCACAGCTCAACCTCGGGCACACGTTCGCGCACGCCCTCGAGGCCGCGTCTGGGTACGCCCTCCCACACGGGCGCGCGGTCGCGCTCGGACTCCAGGCCGCGCTCCGGCTCTCCGGGCTCCCTGAGCTCGCGGCCGAGGTCGGGGAGCTGCTCGGCACGCGTCCCGTTCGCGCCGATCGGGGCGCCGCCTGGGAGGCGCTACGGCGCGACAAGAAGGCGGTCGGCGGCGAGGTGCGGCTCGTGCTCCTCGCGGCGCCAGGGCAGCCTCGCGTCGGCGTGCCTGTCGCGGAGGCGGAGGTGCGCGCCGCGCTCGACGCGCTCGTCGACTAGGGTCGAGGGGTGCGCATCGTCGTCCTCAACGGCGTGAACCTCAACGTCCTCGGGCGTCGCGACCCGGCGCTGTACGGGGGGATCACGCTCTCCGAGCTCGAGACGCGGATCTACGAGTGGGGGGCGCAGCTCGAGTGCACGGTCCGCTGCCGGCAGACGAACCACGAGGGCGAGTACGTCGAGTGGTGCCACGACGCCCTCGACTGGGCGGACGGCGTCGTCCTCAACCCCGGGGCCTGGACGCACTACTCGTGGGCGATTCGCGACGCCGTCGAGCTCTTCACGGTGCCGGTCGTCGAGGTCCACCTCTCGAACATCGACGAGCGGGAGGCGTGGCGCCGCCGCTCCGTCCTCGAGGGGCTCACCGCGGCGCGGATCGTCGGCAAGGGCCCGGAGGGGTACCGGGAGGCGCTCGAGCTCCTCGCCCGAGGCGAGAGGTGAGCCGGATCTCGCGGCTCGCGGCGCTCCTCGAGGAGCCGCTCCTCGTCGGTGGTCTCCCTGGCCTCGAGTCTGGCGAGGCGAACGTCCGCTACCTCACCGGGCTGCGGAGCTCGGATGCGGCCTGTCTCGCCGAGCCGGGAGGGCAGGCCGTCCTCTTCACGGACTTCCGCGACCTCGAGCGCGCGCGGGCGCTCGCCGACGGCCTCGTCGTCGAGGAGCTGCCGCCCGCGCCCATCCCGTCCCCGGCGGCTCGCCCCCGTCGTCAGCGCGCTCGTCGAGGAGCGGTTCAGCGGGCGCACGGCACTCGAGCTCGCGTGGTGGGTCGAGCGGCGCTGCCGCGAGGCGGGCGCCGCCGCGCTCCCGTTCCCGGCCGTCGCCGCGGCAGCGGCGAACGGGGCGATGCCCCACGCGGAGCCGGGCGAGCGCCGCATCGAGCGCGGCTCGCTTCTCACCGGCACGCCGGGTGCGTCCTCGACGGCTCCTGCCCCGACTGCACGAGGACGTTCGCGGTTGGCGAGGTCGGGGCGCGGCTCCGCGGCCTGCACGCGCTCTGCCTCGAGGCGCAGCTCCGCGGTCTCGAGTCAGTGAGGCCGGGCATGCCTGCAGGAAGCAAACGCCGCCTCGCGCGCGCCGATCGCGGCAGCCGGGCTCGGCCCCGCCTACAGGCACGGCCTCGGCCACGGCGTCGGTCTCCAGGTCCACGAGGCGCCCGTCCTGCGCCCCGAGTCGGCGGATACCCTTGAGCCCGGCAATGTCGTCACGGTTGAGCCAGGCCTCCACCTCCGACTGAGGGGGCTAGGCGTGCGCATCGAGGATCTCGTGCTCGTCACCGATGGTGGCAACGAGCGCCTGACGAGGTTCACGAAGGAGCTCGTCGAGGTCGCGTGAGCCTTCGCGACGAGCTCCTCGCTGCGAACACGCGCTACCGAGCGACGTTCGCCCTCGGCGACCTCCCCCGCGAGCCTCGGCGTCGGCTCGTCGTCGTCACCTGCATGGACGCGCGGATCGACCCGCTCGCGATCGTCGGGCTCGAGCTCGGGGACGCGCACGTGCTCCGGAACGCGGGCGCCGTCGTGACGGACGACGTCCTGCGCTCGCTCGCGATCTCACACGCCGTCCTC
>JAVQXS010000290.1:0-2791 GCA_033578065.1 Thermoleophilia bacterium | reverse complement strand
GGTCTCGCGCGTTCACGACGACAACCTCCCCCGGCCACGCGATCGAGAAGGCTGGATCGTCGAACCGTACCCCGCAAGCCGCCTCGGGGGCATGGAAGGCCGACATCTGGTAGAGCACCTCGGAGCGGTCCTCGAGGGTGAGGAAGCCGTGGGCGCAGCCCTCGGGGACGTAGAGGGCGAGACGGTTCTCCGCCGAGAGCTCGATCCCGTACCAGCGGCAGTACGTGTCCGAGCTCGGCCGCAGGTCGACGGCCACGTCGAAGATCGCTCCCGCGATGCAGCGGACGAGCTTCGCCTCCTCATGGGGCGGCGCCTGGTAGTGGAGCCCACGGAGCGTCCCACGGCGGCGGTTGAAGGAGATGCTGCACTGGACGAGCGCTCCGTTCAAGCCGCGGGCGGCGAACTCCGCCGTGTCCCAGACTCGCGCGAAGAACCCGCGCTCGTCTTCGAGCAGCTCTGGCTCGACGACCCAGACGTCCCGAAGCGGCGTCGGACGGAAGATCATGGGAGCGCGAGCCGGAGCTTCCGGCACGTGAAGGCCTCTGCGTAGCGCGTGGCTGCCTCCATCCCGCGCAGCCGCATGAGCCCTCGGAACACCTCGTCGTCGAACCAGTGCTTGCCTCGCTGGCTCGGGTAGCACTCGTGGAGCAGCTGGAGCTTCGCCTCCACGAGCTCCTCGTCCACGGAGACGAAGACGTTCGCCGCCCCGAGGTCGCCGTCGTACTTCGGGATCTCGTACTCGAGGATGAGGTGGTCACGCCACGTGTTCCAGGTGAGCTCGCAGACGAGTCGATGGTCCTGGTGGAGGTCGTCCCGGCGATGGGTGAAGATGACGTCCGGCACGACCCCCTTCAGCTCCTCGAACAGGTCCTTCACCTCGCCCCCGACGTACGGGAGGAAGCCGTCGCGGAAGTCGTGGACGCGGACGTCAGCGGCGCCGGCCTGGTCGAGGAAGGCCGCTGCTCCGGCCCGGGCCTCCGAGGCCCGCTCGTCCCTCGCCGCGAGCACGACCCAGGTGACGTGGAGGTCGGGGATCGCGCGCGTGAGGGCGAGCAGGGTCGCGCCGCAGCCGATCTCGATGTCGTCCGCGTGGGCGCCGAGCGCGAGGATCCGCCTGATCGGTGCGGCGCGGAGATCGACGCCGAGCATCAGGCGCGCGCCGACGGCCCGCGGAGCCAGGGAGCGCTCCCACCTTCGAAGAGCGCATCGAGCTTCTGCTTGTCCTTGATCGTGTCCATCGGCTCCCAGAACCCGTCGTAGCGGTAGGCGAGCAGCTCGCCCCGCTCGATGAGGCGGGCGAACGGCTCCTCGACGAGGTCCTCGCCGGGCCCGATGACGTCGAAGATCTCCCGACGGAAGACGAAGAACCCCCCGTTGATGCGCACCTCGGACTCCGCGAGGCGCTCGATCGCGCTCACAACACCGTCCCCGTCAGCGTGGAGGAGGTGGTAGTCGAGGCGCGGGCGCACGGACATGAGGAGCGCCGTCTTCCCGCTTCGCTCGTGGAGCGCGATCATCTCGTCGAGGGGAGCGTCGGTGAGCGCGTCTCCGTACGTGGCGAGGAAGACGGGGTCACCGTCGAGGTACGGCTCTACCGCCTTGAGCCGTTGGCCGATCTCGGTCCGCACGCCGGTGTCGAGGAAGGTGATCCGCCAGTCGGAGATGTCCGAGCCGAGGAGCTGGACGTCCCGGCCGCCGTCGGAGAGGACGAAGTCGTTCGCGAGCGCCTCCTCGTAGGACAGGAAGTACTGCTTGATGCTCTCTGCGCGGTAGCCGAGACAGAGGATGAAGTCCGTGTGGCCCCAGGAGGCGTACCACTTCATGAGGTGCCAGAGGATGGGCTGCGTCCCGATGGGGATCATCGGCTTCGGGATGCGCTGCGTCGCCTCGCCCATGCGGACGCCGAGCCCGCCGCAGAAGATGACGACCTTCATGCCGCGCTCCTCGCGGCGAGCAGGCGCTCGCTCGCCCCGGGGCCGGGCTCGATCACCGTCGCCCTCGGGATCGGGACGATGAGCTTGCCCCCCCACCGGCGGATGAAGGCGAGCTGGCGTGCGATCTCGTCGACGAGGTTCCACGGCAACACGAGGACGTAGTCTGGCCGCGTCTCCTCGATCCGCTCCGGCGGATGGATCGGGATGTGCGTCCCGGGTGTGTAGCGCCCGTGCTTGTACGGGTTGCGGTCCACCGTGTACTCGAGGAGATCGGTGCGAATGCCGCAGTAGTTGAGCAACGTGTTCCCCTTCCCCGGAGCCCCGTAGCCGACGACGTGCTTGCCGGCGCGACGGAGGTCGATGAGGAGCTCGAGGAGCGCGCGCTTCGACTCCTCGACGTCCTTGGCGAACCGGGCGTAGCGCTCCCGGGAGCGCAGGCCCTCCCGCTCCTCCCGGGCGAGCACGGAGGCGACCGCCTCGCGTGTCGGATGCGGGCCGCCCGCGTGCTGGACGTAGACGCGGAGGGATCCACCATGGGTGGGCAGCTCCTCGACGTCATAGGCCTCGAGCCCGTGGCGACCGAGAATCTCGACGAGCGTCCCAAGCGAGAAGTACGAGAAGTGCTCGTGGTAGATCGTGTCGTACTGGACGTCCTCGAGGAGACGGAGGAGGTGTGGGAACTCGAAGGTCGCGGTTCCCTCGGCGCGTAGGAGGACGCGCACGCCGCTCAGGAAGTCGTTCACGTCGGGAACCTGGGCGAGGACGTTGTTCGCGACGATGAGGCTCGCGCTCCGCCCCTCGCCGCGGAGGCGCTCGGCGAGCGCACGGCCGAAGAAGTCCACGAGCGTCGGCACCCC
>JAVQXS010000289.1:0-2804 GCA_033578065.1 Thermoleophilia bacterium | reverse complement strand
CTCGACCTGGTCGTCGATGCGCTGTTCGGCGATCGCTTGCAGGCAGCGCACGAGGTCGCTCCCGCCGTCCTTCACGGGGATGAGAACCGAGATCACGTCGGCTGCGCGGAGACGACGAACTGGTAGGCGAAGAGCGAGGGCCGAAGGCTGCCGACGGCATGGGCAACGCGCTCGACCAGGTTTCGTCGGAGCACCGGGACGGGGACGGTGAAGTCGAAGGAGATGACCCTGTAGCCGGCATGCTCGAGCGCCTCGGCCAACGTCGTGCGCGTGAACAGGTGCACGTGTGTCCGGTCGAGGATTCCGCGCTCTGTGTAGCGCCACCTGCCGATGAGCAAGCTCAGGCGGATCGCCCAGTTTGCGACGTTCGGTGTCGAGAGGACGAGCGTTCCTTTCGGGCGGAGGAGTGGTGGGAGACGGCGCAGAACCTCAACGGGCTCCCGGAGGTGCTCGATCACGTCGCCGCAGACCACTACATCGAACTCTCACTGGCAAACGGAAGGCGCACCGTCTCGATATCGGAGACGACCACGTCTTCGCACACATCGCGTGCACGAGCGGCAGCTACCGGATCACGCTCGACTCCCACCACCGCGCAGCCCTTCTCTCTGAGCGGTCGCGCGAGCGTGCCTGTCGAGCAGCCGACGTCGAGGACGCGCGACCCCGGAGGGACGAGCGCCAGGAGTTGCTGGTGACCGCTCAATCGTCGCGGGTTCAGCGGAGCTTAGCTCTCGTTCTCACTTGCCATCGTCGAAGTGCTCTCGGGATACGCGCATCGTGAGGAGAGTGAGGAAGAAGGCGCCGAACACGATCTGGAGCCCGAGGCCGAGCGTGGTCACGAGGAGCGCCGTCTCGAACACACGGCCAAGCGCTCCGAACCCAGCGCGCGCCCACTCGACGCCGATGGTGAGGAGGCCAGCGGCGGAGACCGCGACCAGCAGCCCGCCGGCAACGAGCCCGTGCTCGAGCCTCAGATGGCGACCGAGCCGGTCGAGGAGAGGGTCGCGCTCGCCGATCGTCACGCGCGCGTACGTCCGCGCGAAGACGCCGAGCTGCACGACCTGGGCACCGATGAGCGTCAGCGCGACGAAGCCGAGCATCGTGTGGATCTGCCAGGAGCGGCCGAAGACGTCGATCGGCCCGCTCGCGAGCGCGAGCATGCCGGCGAGGCCAAGCAGCAGCAGGACGCCGCCCGGGACGAGGTAGAGCCAGCTCGGGCTGTAGAGGAGCATGAAGCGGACGTGCCGCCAGGCGTCCGAGAAGCGGTTGAGCTTCGACTCGCCCTCGCGCGGGAAGTAGTCGATCGGAAGCTCGCTCACGCGCAGGCCGCGCCGGAACGCCTTGAAGACCATCTCCGAGGCGAGCTCCATGCCGGTGGAGTGGAGGTCGAGGCGGGAGAGCACGTCACGGCGGAGCGCCCGCATCCCGCAGTGGGCGTCCGAGACCTTGACGCCGAAGAGGAGGTTGAGGAGGCCGGTGAGGACGGGGTTCCCGAGGTAGCGGTTCGCCCACGGCATCGCGCCGTCGTGGATCGTGCCTGCGAAGCGGGAGCCGAGGACGAGGTCGTCGCCGGCAGCGAGCCGCTCGACGAAGGCGTGCAGCTCGGTCAGCGGGTAGGTGCCATCGGCGTCGGCCATGACGATGTAGTGGCCGCGCGCGACGGAGAGACCTCGCAGGTACGCGCTCCCGTACCCCGGGATCGGCTCGGCGACGACCGTCGCTCCGCGCGCGGCTGCGATCTCGGCCGAGCGGTCGCTCGAGTTGTTGTCGACGACGATGACCTCGCCCGATCGTCCGGTCCGGCGGATGCCTTTCCAGGCCGCGTCCACGACGCCACCCACAGCCGCCTCCTCGTTCAGGCACGGGATGACGACCGAGATCTCTGGCGACGGCTCCATCCGCCGCCGAATCATCGCAGGAGGGGCTGAGGACGCTCTGCCGGTGGGCGCTAGCCTTCCGGGATTGGCCGCCGGCGAGCGCGATCGAGCCCCTCTGCCGGGCGTGCGGCGCGGCATCCGTGGCCTCGCCCGCTCCCTCGACGCGTGGATCCGCGCCCTGCCCACGGGACGCGGGCTCGTTCTCCTCGTCGCGCTTTCGCTCCTCGTCTGGGCTCTCCAGAGCCTGGCCTGGCCTGTCGTCGCCGGGCGCGACCTCGGAACGTACCTGCGCTACTACGCGCAGATGTGGGAGTGGGACGCCGTCTTCCCGCAAGCGATGCTCGGGCGGACGCCCGGGACGCCGATCGTCGTCGGGCTCGTCCTCGAGGCGGGTCCGGTCGCGGTCGAGCTCCTCGCGGCCAGCCTCTTCGTCGCGTCGGTCGTGAGCTGGACGCTCGCCGCGGCGTCGTTCGACCGGCGGGCGGGCGCGATCGTTGCTGCGATTCTCCTCCTCTACCCGGGGTACTCGGCCGTCTTCCACCAGCTCTCAAGCGACGCGCTCGCCGCTGCGGGCTTCGCGGTCTGGTCGCTCGCCGTCGTCCGCTCGTGCCTGCGGCCGAGCGCGATCCGCTTCGCCGTACTCGGTCTGGGGCTCGTCGCGCTCATCCTCGTGCGGCCCGCGTACCAATCCCTCCTCCTCTTCGGGCTCGCTCCGCTCGTCCTGCCCTGGGCGTGGCGCGATCGTCTCGTCCGGAGTGGCGCGTTCCTCAGTGTCGCAACGTTGCTCCTCGTGCTGTGGGCGGCTCATAACGCGGTGCGCTACGAGGACTTCACGGTCGCGCGTGGCTCGGGGATCGTCATTCCCTTCGCGCGTGCCTTCACCGAGGAGCGGATCGTCGCTCCCGAGAACGGGCCTGCCTCACGCCG
>JAVQXS010000288.1:0-2810 GCA_033578065.1 Thermoleophilia bacterium | reverse complement strand
GGTCGGCGAGGGCGACCCGCATGACGTCGCGGATCGAGACGATGCCCACGACACGCCCCTCGTCCACCACGGGGAGGTGCCGGTAGCCGCCGTGGATCATGAGCGACGCGGCGTGATCCATCGTGTCGCCAGGCTCGATGGTGTCGGGATGCCGGGTCATCCACTCGGAGACGGGCGCGCTCCCGTCCCTGCCCGCGGCTACCGCCTTCATGACGTCCCGCTCGGTGAGGATCGCGGAGATGCGCTCGCCCTCGAGGACGACGACCGCGCCGACGCCGCGCTCCGCCATCCTCGCCGCCGCCTCGCCGAGCGTCGCATCCTCGGAGATGGTGAGGAGCGTCCGGGTCATGTGCTCGGCGACGAGGGCCATGCGCCGATTCTATGGCTGCGGGCCGCGGAGGGATGCTGAGCGACCGACCAGCCTGCCGACCTGCCCGCCGGGAGGGAGGAGGACGTACCTCACAGGAGGATCGTGGCGACCTCGAACCGGTCGAGCAAGACGGGATGCCCGCGACCGATCGAGACTGCTCTATCGCACGTGCCTGAAATGTGTTTGACAGGCGCTGGCGGATCGGCGACCGTCGCGCCGAGCGACGACCGCGACCGATGGCCAACGAGGTGTACGTCACCCGGCGCGTGCCCGACCGAGTCCGCGAGGAGCTCGAGTCCTCGTTCCTCCTGCGCTACCACGACTCCGAGCAGCCGCCGAGCCGGAGCGAGCTCCTCGAACGCGTGGTCGGCGTGGACGGCATCGTGTCGATGCTCACCGACCGCGTCGACGACGAGCTCCTCGACGCGGCGGGCCCGTCTCTGCGCGTCGTCGCGAACTACGCGGTCGGCTACGACAACGTCGACGTCGAGGCGTGCGCTCGGCGCGGCATCGTCGTCGCGAACACCCCCGACGTCCTCACACGGGCGACGGCGGAGCTCACGATCGCGCTCGTGCTCGCGCTCCTCCGCCGCGTCGCCGAGGGGGATCGCTTCCTGCGCCGACGCGAGCCCTGGATCTGGGCACCGACGTTCATGCTCGGCTCCGGGCTCGAGGCGAAGCTCCTCGGGCTCGTGGGCCTCGGCCGGATCGGGCTCGAGGTCGCGCGGCTCTCCTCGGCCCTCGGCATGAGGGTCGCGTACGCGACGCGGAGCCCCCGTCTCGACGTCCCCTACGAGGCGCTCTCGCTGCCCGACCTGCTCGCGCGCGCGGACGTCGTCTCGATCCACACGCCGCTCACGCCGGAGACGCACCACCTCATCGGGGCGCGGGAGCTCGCGCTCATGCGCCCGACGGCCGTCCTCGTGAACACCGCCCGCGGCCCCGTCGTCGACGAGGAGGCGCTCGCCGAGGCGCTCGCGGCCGGCACGATCGCGGGGGCGGCTCTCGACGTCTTCGAGCGCGAGCCCGCGGTCTGCGAGCGTCTCCTCGGGCTTGAGAACGTCGTCCTCTGCCCCCACCTCGGGAGCGCGACGCTCGAGACGCGCGAGGCGATGGGGATGCTCTGCGTCTCCGCGCTCCGCTCCGTCCTCCTCGAGGGCCGGGAGCCCGCGAACGCCGTCTCGCCGCGACGACCAATCGAGTGAAACCTATGACTCAACCGCAATCCGTACGTGACATCTCGATCCCTCTGCGCGAGGATGGGGACGTGCCGCAGCGAGACACGAACACGAGCTCGCCGGCGTCGAGCGCCGACGGCCCGCTCGCCGGGATCAGGGTGATCGAGCTCGCGACGATCTTCGCCGCGCCGAGCGCGTGCCGCCGCCTCGCCGACTTCGGCGCGGAGGTGATCAAGGTCGAGCGTCCGGGCGAGGGAGACGGCGCACGGCGCCTCGGCGAGGCGGACGGGGAGGACTCCTTCTACTACCGGCTCGTGGGACGGAACAAGCGCCCGATCGAGCTCGACCTCAAGCGCGAGGAGGGCCGGGAGGTCCTCCTGCGACTCGTCCGTCGCTCCCACGTCCTCGTCGAGAACTTCCGACCGGGGACGCTCGAGCGTCTCGGTCTCGATCCGGAGACGGTGCTCCTTGCCGAGAACCCGTCGCTCGTCGTGCTCCGCGTGACCGGCTACGGCCAGGACGGTCCCTACGCGGGCCGAGCGGGGTTCGGGACGATCGCCGAGGGCATGTCGACGCTCGCCCACTGCACTGGGGAGCCCGATGGGCCGCCGACGCTGCCCCCGATCGCGCTCGCCGATGAGGTGACCGGACTCCAGGGGGCCTTCGCCGTCATGGTCGCCCTCCACCACGCGCAGCGGACGGGGGAGGGTCAGGTCATCGACGCGAACCTCCTCGAGTCGCTCGTCGACATCGTCGGCCCAGGCCCCTCGATCTACCACCGAACGGGGCACGTTCCGGGACGCTACGGCTCGCGGCTCTCCTTCTCCGCCCCGCGGAACGTCTACCGCTGCACCGACGGCTACGCCGTCCTCTCCGGCTCCGCGAACGAGGCAGCGCTCCGCATCTTCGACGCCATCGGGCGTCCCGAGCTGCGCACCGACCCGCGCTTCACGACCGGCGCTGCTCGTCTCGCCCACGTCGACGAGCTCGACGCGATCATCGAGGCGTGGACCTCGAAGCGCACGGTGCGCGAGGTCGTCGAGACGCTCTCAGCTGCCGGCGCTGCCTGCGGGCCGATCTACGACGTCTCCCAGCTCGTCGCCGACGAGCACATGCAGGCTCGTCGAGCCTTCGTCGAGGTGCCAAGCCCCGACGGCGAGGGCTTGGTCCTCCAGCTCGCTCCCACGCCACGGCTCTCCCGCACGCCCGGCTCGATCCGGCACGCCGGGCTCGGAGCAGGTGCCTGCACGCGCGAGGTCCTC
>JAVQXS010000287.1:0-2820 GCA_033578065.1 Thermoleophilia bacterium | reverse complement strand
GCTGGGCGCGCTCTCCTTCCTCTTCGCCCTCTTCCTCGCGCGCCCGTGCCCCTTCTACCTCCTCGACGAGGTCGAGGCCGCTCTCGACGATACGAACATCGCGCGCTTCGTCGAGCTCCTGCGACGCTACGCGGAGCGGGCGCAGTTCATCGTCGTCACGCACCAGAAGCGAACGATGGAGGCTGCCGACGTCCTCTACGGGGTGACGATGGGGCCTGACGGCGTCTCGCAGGTCGTCTCTCGGCGCCTGCCGCGACGCGAGCCCGGTCGCGAGCACGCGGCTGCGTAGGCTCTCGTCCGTGAGCACGACCTGGGCGGAGCTCCTCGGCGACGCGCCGACCATCGACGACGAGCCCGAGCGCGCGGGACTCTTCTCGCGCCTCCGCGACTCCCTCGCGAAGAGCAGGCGGGCGCTCGCGGCCGAGCTCAGGGCGGCCGCCTTCGATCCGGGCGACGCGGAGGCGTGGGAGCGCCTCGAGGAAGCGCTCATCCGCGCCGACGTCGGCGTACCCGCGACCGCCGAGCTCGTCCGTCGGCTCGAGTCCCGCGGCGTCGTAGCCTCGCTCGAGGACGCCCTCGTCGAGGAGGTGCAGGCGCTCTTCGGCGAGCCTCCGCGGCTTCGGCTCGACGGACGCCCGGCGGTGATCCTCGTCGTCGGGGTGAACGGCACGGGCAAGACGACGACGATCGGCAAGCTCGCGCTGAAGCTCTCCGAGCACGGTCGGTCGGTGCTCGTCGGAGCTGCTGACACGTTCCGTGCCGCCGCGGAGGAGCAGCTCGAGATCTGGGCGGAGAGGGCTGGCGCCGACTTCGTCGGGTCTCCTCGCGGCGGCGACCCAGCAGCCGTCGCCTTCGACGCGGTCGAAGCGGGGAGGGCGCGAGGGAAGGACGTCGTCATCGTCGACACCGCGGGCCGCTTGCACACACAGGCGAACCTCATGGAGGAGCTCCGGAAGATCCGCCGGGTCGTCGCGGGGCGCCTCGAGGGGGCGCCGCACGAGGTTCTCCTCGTGATCGACGCCACGACCGGGCAGAACGGACTCCAGCAGGCGCGGCTCTTCGCCGAGGCGGTCGCCGTCACGGGCGTCGTGCTGACGAAGCTCGACGGGAGCGCGCGCGGGGGCGTCGCGATCGCGATCGCCCACGAGCTTGGGCTGCCCGTGAAGCTCGTCGGCATCGGAGAAGGGGTCGACGACCTGCGACCGTTCGATGCTCGCGACTTCGCGCGAGCGCTCGTGTCCGGCTGACCCGGCGGCAGGCCCGCCGCCTCCCCCGATCGAGGCGACATCGTCCCTCACCCGAGGGAAATTCCGCCTGTCGCGGGGTACCTCCGTTGCGTCAGTCCGGCTCCCCGCGTACGCTTCGTGCGACACCCTCGAGCGACGCGGGGAAGGAGGCATGGGATGGCCGTCGCGCTCTTCATGCGCTGGCCGGGCATGACATCTGACCAGTACGACGCGATCATGTCGCGGCTCGAGCTCGACGCGAACCCGGCCGCGGGGGAGATCCTCCACGTGGCGGCGGCGACCGAGGAGGGTCTCGAGGCGTGCGAGGTGTGGCAGACCGAGCAGGCCGCCCGCGGCTTCCTCGAGCGGCGGCTGCTCCCGGTCGCGCGCGAGCTCGGGGTCGCGGGCGACCCCGACGTCCGGATCGTCGCGCTCCGCAACCTCTACGCCGCCGACCCGGACATGATCGACCGGATCGGAGCCATGGCCCTCCCGGCGATGGTCGCCGAGTGGGCTCGCTGACCTCGTAGCGCGGCGCCCGACGTCCGTCGGGCTGCGCTCTCACGGTCTCGCCGAGCGGTCGCTCTACACTGCGCGGGCGATGTTCGACGCGCTCTCCGACCGGCTCCAGCTCGCCCTCGGCGGGCTCCGCGGCGCCGCCCGCCTCGACGAGGAGGCGATCGCGAAGGCGACGCGGGAGATCCGCCTCGCCCTCCTCGAGGCAGATGTCGAGCTCGAGGTGGCGAAGGAGCTGACCGCCTCCATCCGCGAGCGCGCGCTCGGCCAGAACGTGCTCCGGGGCCTCTCGCCGGGGCAGCAGGTCGTGAAGATCGTCCACGAGGAGCTCACACGAATCCTCGGCGGGAGCGACTCTCGACTCGTCTTCGGGAAACCTCCCACGGTGATCCTCCTCGCAGGGCTCCAGGGGTCGGGGAAGACGACCGCCGCCGCAAAGCTCGCGCTCCTCGTTCGACGCGAGGGCAAGCGGCCGGCGCTCGTCGCGTGCGATCTCCAGCGGCCGGCCGCGATCGAGCAGCTCGAGCAGCTCGGGCGGCAGATCCAGGTGCCGGTGTACGCCCTCGAGCGCCGCGATCCTGTCGCTGCCGCGCGCGCAGGGGTCGAGGCTGCGCGCAGGGACGGGCACGACGTCGCCATCCTCGACACCGCTGGCCGTCTCCACGTCGACGAGGCGCTCATGGACGAGCTCGAGCGCATCGCGGCCGCGACGAGGCCGCTCAACGTCCTCCTCGTCCTCGACGCGATGACCGGCCAGGAGGCCGTGCGCGTCGCGCTCGCCTTCCAGGAGCGGGTCTCCTTCGACGGCATCCTCCTCACGAAGCTCGACGGCGATGCGCGGGGTGGGGCGGCGCTCTCCGTGCGCGCCGTCACCGGGAAGCCGGTGAAGCTCGTCTCGACCGGGGAGAAGCTCGACCAGCTCGAGGTCTTCCACCCCGACCGGATGGCGTCTCGGATCCTCGGCATGGGAGACGTGCTCACGCTCATCGAGAAGGCGGAGGCTGCCGCCGAGGCCGAGGAGCAGGCAGCGCTCGAAAAGCGGCTCCGCGCGGGCGAGCTCACCTTCGACGACTTCCTC
>JAVQXS010000286.1:0-2830 GCA_033578065.1 Thermoleophilia bacterium | reverse complement strand
GCGTCAAGCTCAGCGCTCGACTACGGCCCGCTGGCGCGGAGAGGTCAGTCAGGCTCCTCAGGCCCAGACACGCTCAAAAGCGGAGGGGTGGTGGGAAGGTCGGCTAGCGGTCGATACCAGGTGGGTGAGAGGTCATGGATCTGGGGGTCGTGGAGCGAAGACTGCTCACCGTCGAACCGATCTGGCAGCGCCAGCCCTGGGAGTCCGACCAGGGCTATAGAGCCTTCTGCCTCTACCGCGATCTCCCGCCGCACGAGCGCTCGGTCGCGCGGGTGGCAAGGCTCGTGCGCCGGAGTCCCGGCTACCTGCAGCGCGTCGCAAGCCGCGACCGGTGGGTCGAGCGGGCGCGGGCGTACCTCGTCCACCTCGAGCGGATCGTGCTCCAAGAGCACGAGCAGGCGATCCGCCGCTACCGCCGCGAGGCGACCGAGCGGGCACTCCAGGTCGGCTCGACGATGGTGGAGATCGGGGCGACGCGCCTCCGGGGCGGCACGCTGGCAGGCCACGAGGTGGCTGCGCTCGATCCCAACCGCCTCGATGCGGAGGCGGCCGTGCGGATGGTCGTCGAGGGAGACCGGCTTGTGCGCCTGGCGCTTGGGCTACCGACGAACCTCCGCGAGAGCTTCACGGTCAGCGCGGCCGACTTCGCCACCATCGTCAGCGGCATCGTCGACCTCGCCCGCGGCTACATGACGGAGGAGGAGCACGACGCCTACGTCCTCGACTGCGAGGCGATGGTCTGTGAGATCCTCGGAGCTCCGGGCCAGCGGTAGCGCCGACGCGGAGTGCACCGAGCTTCGGTTCGATCGGCGGGCCGCGACCCCTCCTCTGCCGACCGCCTGCCACCTCCTCCCGGCCGACGGCTCGGCGCGAGGTAGAAGCTTCCAAGTCGCCGCCGTGCCCTGAGCTGGTCTCAGCGGCCGCTCGCCCGCCGCTCGGCGCGCGCTCTGCCCGCCCGGGCAAGCCTCGGGCCGGGAAGCCACACCGGCTCCCCCGGCTGGCGGGGCTGAAGCCACCCCTCCCGCGTCGCACGCCGGATCCACTGGCGGACCGTCTCCTCCGGGCGGTTGTGCCTCCTTGCGATCCGCGGGATGACCCCGGGGCCGTTCTTCGCGTAGTCCTTCAGGCACTCGCGCGCGAGCTGCTCGAAGAAGGGATCGCTGAAGCTTGGCCGTCCGCGGCGTGTGGAGGTCGAGCGTGCGACCTCCCTGCTTTCGTCTGCAAGCGCGGCATCCTCTGCCCCCTCGAGGGCGAGCAGGTCGGGCAGCGCATCGAGGTAGGCGCGCACCTTGGCGACGATCTGCGAGGGTGAGATCGCGCGCAAGACGTCGGTCGTGATGCCGATCTGGGTCTCCTGCTCGGGCTCGATCGCGAGGTCGCGGATGGCGACATCCCCGGACGGTCGGCGGACGAGGTAGCCGGAGAGGAACCAGCCAGCGTGCGCGCTCGCTCGCCGCGGCCCGAGGAACTCGTACGCGTAGAAGCGGGCAAGGAGGGGCGGGTGCTCGGTGATCGGCTGTGCCCCGAGGACGACCGGGTGGGGGATCGCGGAGTAGGCAGTGAGGATCTCGCCCAGCCTCGCCGCATCGGGGAGCTCCTGCCTCTCCCAGGCGCTGATAGCGAGCTGCGACTCAAGCCACGCTCGCTCCTCCTCGGTGATGCCGACGGGGAGATCCACGGGGGGACGGTAACAGCGCGCCTACAACATGGCAACCGTTGTCGCGAGAGGGTGGAGAGGTGGGTTTTGTCGCGGCGTAACTCACCTCTGGCGCCGCCCGCAGCTCGTCGCCATCGTGTTGTCCAGGTGGATACGACGACGACCGACTCGGAGAGCAACGAGCCTCGCGAGGGGTCGCCCGCGCTGCGTGAGGAGCTCGCGGCGCGGCGACAGCTTCCTCCGCCCGCTGTACGCCGGGCGCTGCGCGAGCGCTCCGGCCTCTCCGCTGCCGCCCTCGCCCGCGAGCTCGGCGTCACTCGCCAGGCCGTCGCCTCCTGGGAGCGCGGCGCCCGCTTCCCACGCGCGGCGAACTTGGTCCGCTACGCGGCGCTGCTTCGGCTCCTTGCGGGGGAACGTGCGGATGGCTGAAGCGGTCGCGCCGAGCTCCCAGGTACGCCTCGAAGCGCGAGAGGCGGTCGAGCTCGACCCCGTCCGGCGCGCCGAGCGGCTCGCCGACGTCCGGCTTGCGGCCGCCGTCCTCCTCGCGCCGCGCCTCGAGCTCGCCGAGGCGCTTCTCGTCGGCGTTCCCTGCCCCGCGGCGCGGCTTGAGCCCGTCCTCGTCTCCGCGCTCGGGCTCGAACGCGACGTCGTCCTCGACGAGGAGCTCGCGTGGCGCGCGCTCGCGCATGGGCCGTTCGAGCCTGCCGGAGGGGCGTCGTGAGGGAGCTCCGCGAGCTTCTCGAGGCGGTCCGTTCCTACATGCTCGTCGAGGAGGACGACGCGACCTACGTCGCCTTCGCGCTCGCCGTCGCCGTCTCGAAGGCGCTCACCGACGAGGACCCTTTGTGGGCGCTCCTCATCGGGCCGCCGAGCTCGGGCAAGACGGAGGCGATCCGCCTCCTCGACGAGCTTGCCGACGCGACGGTCGACGACCTCACCCGCGCGGGCCTCCTCTCCTGGCATGTGTCGCGCGCGAGGGCGAAGCCCGCTGGCCTCCTCACGCGCATCCCCTCCTCGGCGCTCGTGACGGTCTCGGACTTCTCGAGCGTCGTGACGATGGGGGACCGCGAAGCGCGTGCCCGCATGTTCGGCATGCTCCGGGTCGTCTACGACGGCCGCGTCCGCCGCTCGATCGGCGGCGAGCCTGCGGGAGACGTGGAGGTCGTCTCCTCC
>JAVQXS010000285.1:0-2835 GCA_033578065.1 Thermoleophilia bacterium | reverse complement strand
GTCCTCGACCTCGCGAAGCTCCGAGCGCATCGCTTCACCGTTCGTCGCGAGGAGGTGGACGTCGGTCGGCTCGTCGACCAGGCGTACGGAGCGTTCGCCGAGGAGGCACGTCGCCGGGAGATCGACTACGCGCTCACGACCGTCGAGCAGCCGCCCGTCATCGTCTCGGACGGGGACCGCGTCCTCCAGATCATCTCGAACCTCCTCTCGAACGCCTTCCGTTGGACGCCCGACGGCGGCCGGGTCGAGCTACGGCTCGCCGTCGCGAACGGGAGCATGGAGGTAGAGGTCGTCGATAGCGGACCAGGGATCCCGCAGGAGCGCCGGGCTCGGGTCTTCGAGCCCTTCGTGTCCTCGGACGCCGACGGGACGGGGCTCGGTCTTCCCATCGCGAGCGAGCTCGCGCGCGCGCTCGGAGGGCGCATCGAGCTCCGCTCCAACGAGACCGGAAGCCGGTTCCGGCTCGTGCTGCCGATCGAGCGCGCCGAGTGACGCCCCTACGCCGCGGCGGCGTGCTCCAGGTGAGGGGACTCGGTGTCTCGGGGCGGCGTGGTGGACTCTCGACGCTGCTCGGGGCGCGGCTCCGCACCGGCGAGAATCTGCGCTCCCTCGAGCCGCTCGAGCCGGCGGTCGACGGCTCGCCAACCTGCGCTCACGAGGTCGACGAGGAGCGCGAGATCCTCGACGCGAGCCCGTCGCTCGGCGAGGAGCTCGCTCTCGATCCGCTCGAGGCGCCGGATGGCGTGGTTCACGAGCCCGCGGATCTCCGCGACGTGCCGGCCGACGGGGAGGACCTCCGCGCGCAGGCCCTCGCGCACCGCGGCGCCGACCTGAGCTGGGAGCGCGGCCTCGAGGTCTGCCGCTGCGGCCGCGAGCGACTCGAGCTGCCCCCGGGAGCGCTCGAGCGCCGCGTCGAGGCGAGCAGCGTCGAGGCGAGCCGCGCGCACGTCGGCGAGCCGCTGCGCGACGCGCTCAAGGGCGAGGTCATCCATGGCGAGGAGGCTACTCTCCGGGCCGGATGGACACGACGCTCCTCGAGTACGAGCTTCCGGAGGAGCTCATCGCGCAGGAGCCGCTCCCCCGCCGGGACGCCGCTCGTGTGCTCGTCTACCGGCGAGCGACCGGCGAGATCGCGCACCGGCGCGTGTCCGAGCTCCCAGAGCTGCTCACCGGTGAGCTCGTCGTCGTCAACGACACCCGCGTCGTACCGGCTCGGATCCGTTCCCGGCGGGCGACCGGGGGAGCGGTCGAGGTCCTCCTCGTCGAGGCGATCGGCGAGGATGGTCTCTGGGAGGCGCTCGTTCGCCCGAGCCGCCGGCTGCGGGTCGGTGAGCGGCTCGAGCGTGGCATCGAGCTCGTCGAGCGGCTCGAGAGCGGGCGCTGGCGTGTCCGCATCGAGGGAGAGCCGCGAGGAGAGCCTCCCCTGCCGCCGTACATCCGGAAGCCGCTCGCGGACCCCGAGCGCTACCAGACCGTCTACGCCTCCGTGCCGGGCTCGACCGCCGCTCCCACCGCAGGGCTCCACTTCACGCCTGAGCTCCTCGCGCGCCTCGATCCGGTGCGCGTGACGCTCCACGTCGGTCTCGACACGTTCCGTCCCGTCCAAGCCGCTCGCCTCGAGGAGCACGAGCTCCAGGGGGAGCGCTACGAGGTGCGGCCAGAGGCTTGGAGCCGGATCACGGCGGCGGACCGCGTGCTCGCGGTGGGGACGACGACCGTGCGCGTGCTCGAGACCGTCGCGCGCACGGGCGAGCTCCAGGGCAGGACGAGCCTCTTCGTCACCCCTGGGTTCCGCTTCCTGCGCGTCGACGCCCTCCTCACGAACCTCCATCTCCCTCGCTCGACGCCGCTCGCCCTCGTGATGGCCTTCGCCGGCATCGAGGAGACGCGCCGCCTGTACCGCCTGGCGATCGAGGAGCGCTACCGGTTCTACTCCTTCGGCGACGCGATGCTCGTGCTGTGAGGAGTGCGTCGAGCGCAGAGAGGGCACGCGGAGCGCCGGCCGGGCCGTCGGGCGGCGGCGACGAGCACCGCGACGACGCGAATCGTGCGCTGATCGCCTGGAACTCGCTGGCCCTGTGGGCAGATGGGCGCCCGTTCGGCATTCCTTCGTATCCCACGCGTCCGCTCTTCGTCGCTACGCTCGAAGCGGGTGGAGGCGTGGGGTGGCCCCGAGCAGGCGGTGGCCGGCTCGGTGGCGTGGGACGAGCGCGTGCCTGAGACCTTCCGCGTCACTGCCGTCGATGGGGCTGCCCGCGCGGGCATCCTCCGCACCGTGCACGGCGACGTCGCGACCCCCGCCTTCATGCCGGTCGGGACGAAGGGGACGGTGAAGGCCGTCCATCCCGATGAGCTGCGCTCGCTCGGGGCCGGAATCGTTCTCGGGAACGCGTACCACCTCCACTTCCGGCCGGGCGAGGACCTCGTCGAGGAGCTCGGCGGGCTCCACGCGTTCACCGGCTGGGACGGCCCGATCCTCACCGACTCGGGCGGCTTCCAGGTCTTCTCGCTCCGCGACACGATCCTCTCGCTCGACGAGGATGGCGTCACCTTTCGCTCCGTCTACGACGGCTCGCCTGCGCGCCTCACACCTGAGGGTGCCTGCGAGATCCAGCGTCGGCTCGGCGCGGACGTCGCGATGTGCCTCGACGTGTGCCTCCCCGCCGGAGCGCCGCGTGACGAGCTCGAGCGCGCCGTTCGGCTCACGACGTCATGGGCGGAGCGGCAGGCGGACGCTCCCCGCGCCCCTGGCCAGCTCCGCTTCGGGATCTCCCAGGGCGGAACCGACCCGGAGCTCCGGCGCCGCTCGATCGAGGAGCTCACTGCGCTTCCCTT
>JAVQXS010000284.1:0-2835 GCA_033578065.1 Thermoleophilia bacterium | reverse complement strand
CGGACGTCGTCGACCTCGGCGGACGCTGCGTCGTGCCCGGGCTCAACGACGCCCACGTCCACTTCCCGAGCTGGGCGCTCGCGCGGTACGACGTGCGGCTCGAGAGCGCCTCCTCGCTCGCCGAGGCCCTCGAGCGCGTTCGTCGCCACCCGCGCCGTGGAGCGTGGATCCGCGGCACCGGCTGGCGCTCGTCCGAGTGGGAGGCGCAGCCGACGAAGGAGGCCCTCGACGCGGTCACCGGTGAGGTTCCCGCCGCGCTCTGGTCGCGCGACTACCACTCGCTCTGGCTCAACTCGGCGGCGCTCGCCCGTGCGGGAGGCGAGCTCGAGGTGGAGGGCGGGGTCGTCGAGCGCGACGTCTCCGGCGAGCCCACCGGGATCCTGCGCGAGGAGGCTGCCTGGCAGTTCCGTGCTCGCTTCGCGCGTCCGAGCGAGGACGAGCTCGTCGAGGCGACGCGCGAGGGCTTGCGCGTCGCCGCCGCGCGCGGCCTCACGGCGATCCACGACAAGGACGGCTGGCTCGGCTCGGCGCGCGTCTTCCAGCGCATCGCCGAGCGCGAGGGGCTCACGCTCAGAGTGTGGCAGTCGCTCCCCTTCGACGCGCTCGAGGCGCTCGAGGCGCTCGGGCTCCGCTCGCCGCTCGGCGACGAGCACCTTCGCCTCGGCTACCTGAAGGGCTTCGTCGACGGGACGCTCGGCTCGCAGACGGCGTGGCTCCTCGACGGCTCTGGCGTCTGCATCACGAGCCGAGACGAGCTCGCTGAGGTCATCCGGAGGGCCGCGCGCCTCGGGTGGCCGGTCGCCGTACACGCGATCGGCGACCGCGCGAACCGGGAAGCGCTCGACGCGTTCGAGTCCACGCGCGACGAGTGGGCGGCTCGCGGGCTCCGCCAACGCATTGAGCACGCGCAGTGCGTCGCGGCGGAGGACCTCCCGCGCTTCGCGGCTCTCGGCGTCGCCTGCTCCGTCCAGTTCAGCCACGCTCCCTCCGACCGCGACCTCGCAGAGCGCTTCTGGGCGGACCGGCTCGAGGGCGCCTACGCGTACCGCTCGCTGCTCGAGTCGGGAGCGCTCCTCGCGAACGGCTCCGACGCGCCGGTCGAGGAGCTCGATCCGCTCGCCGGGATCCGCGCGGCCGTGCTGCGCTCGTCGGACGAACGGCCGCCCTGGCGCCCCGAGCAGGCGCTCACCGTCGAGCAGGCGCTCCACGCAACGACCGTCGCTCCCGCGTGGCTCGCCGGCGACGAGCGGCGCCGAGGCATGCTCCGGCCAGGTTTCCTCGCCGACCTCGTCGTCCTCTCCCGCGACCCGCTCGCCTGTCCTCCAGAGGAGCTCGAGACGGTCGAGACGGTCGCGACCATGGTCGGGGGTCGGTGGACCCACAACCCTCCTCCCTGGGACTGAGCCCGCCGCTCGAGCTTCCGCGGCGGAGCGCAGACGAGGCGAGGCGCGCGGTTGCGGCCCTACAATAGGCTCGTGGCCACCCGCACGATGCTCCCCGTCCACGAGACCGGCGTCTGCTCGGTCGCGACGGCGGCGGAGATCGTCGGCTCGAAGTGGACGGTGCTCATCGTCCACGACCTCTCCGAGGGGCCTCGGCGCTTCACCGAGCTCGAGCGGGCGTGTACGGGGATCAGCCCGCGCACCCTCGCGGAGCGGCTGCGCTGGCTCGAGGCCGAGGGGATGCTCGTGCGGCATAGCTACCCGGAGTCGCCTCCGCGCGTCGAGTACGAGCTCACGCCGAAGGGGAAGGCGCTCCTCCCGATCATCGCCGAGATGCGCCGCTTCGGGCACGAGTGGCTCGGTTGCGGCGTCCACGACGAGTGACCCTCCTCCGAGCGGCGAGCCGCTGACGCTCGCTGCGGACACCGCTGCGTCGAGCCGGGCTCCTCGTCAGCGCATGAGTGCCCTCTCGAGCACGCGGTCGCGCACGGGCGTCGGGAGCCGCTCGATCCACGCGCGGAGGCGCGCGTCGCGGCCGACGAGGATCCGCGCCTTCGGACGCCGCGCGGTGAGCGCGCGCTCGACCGCCCGCGCCACGACGTCCGGATCCGCGCCCGGGCCGCGCGCGAGCGCGACCTCTCGGAAGCGCGCTGCCCGCTCCGCGTAGAGAGCGACCCGCTCGCCGGGAGTCGCACGCGCGAGCTCCTCCGCATGCGCCGCCCCCTTGCGCCAGATCGGGGTGGCGATGCTCCCCGGCTCGAGGAGAGCGACGTGGATCCCCCACGGGCGAAGCTCGACGCGGAGCGCGTCCGCGATCGCCTCCAGGGCGTGCTTCGAGGCCGCGTACGGACCGAGGAAGGGGAGGGCGCTCCGCCCCCCGATCGACCCCATGAGAACGATCCGCCCCGTCGCCGCCCGCAGCGCCGGCAGGAGCGCCTGCACGACCGCGACCTGCGCCACGACGTTCACCTCGAGCTGGCGGCGGAGCTCGTCGAGCGGCACGAGCTCGAGCGGAGCGGCGACCGAGATGCCGGCGTTGGCGACGAGGCCATTGAGGGTCGGCCCGACGACGGCCGCGGCCTCCTCGATCTCGGCGGGGTCGGTGATGTCGAGCCGGATCGGCTCGATCCCATGGCTGCGGAGCCGCGTCGCCGCCTCCGAGTCCCGAACGCCTCCGAAGACCGTCCAGCCGGAGCGCCGGAGTCGGATGGCAGACGCCTCGCCGATGCCAGACGAGGCGCCGGTGATGAGGACGGTGCGCGCCACGGCGGCTCAGCTCGGCGCCGACTGGACGAGGGGGCTCGCGAAGGGCGCGCTAGCGACCAAGCGCTCCGAGGCGACGGAACGTCTCGCACATCGTCTCGACGCCGAGCTCGATCGCGTCCTCGGGGAC
>JAVQXS010000283.1:0-2840 GCA_033578065.1 Thermoleophilia bacterium | reverse complement strand
CGCACCTGTACGAGGAGCGCGGGCCGAGCTTCCCGAGCGTGCTCCGCGGCATGTTCGCGATCGCGCTCTGGGATGCCGCTCGCAGCCGGCTCGTGCTCGCCCGCGATCGTGTCGGGAAGAAGCCGCTCCACTACGTCGAGCTCGCTGACGGAGGGCTCGCCTTCGCCTCCGAGCTGAAGGCGCTCCTCCTCCTCGGCATCCCGCGCGAGCTCGACCCGCGGGCGCTCGACGCGTACCTCGCCCTCCAGTACGTCCCCGGCGAGGCCGTGGGCGTCGGGGGCATCAGACGGCTCCCGCCGGGGCACGTCCTCGTCTGTGAGGACGGCGTCGTGCGCCGGAGCCGCTTCTGGGAGCTCGATCCGCAGCCCCGCGAGCTCGCCGACGACGAGTGGCTCGATCTCGTCCGCGAGACCGTCCGCGCCGCCGTCCGCCGGCGCCTCGTGAGCGACGTCCCGCTCGGAGCGCTCCTCTCGGGGGGGATCGACTCCTCGATCGTCGTCGCCCTCATGGCGCAGGAGTCGTCCGAGCCCGTCCGGACGTTCACGGTAGGGGTCGGCGACCCCCGTTACGACGAGCGCGCGCCGGCGCTCGCGGTCGCTCGGGCGTTCGGGACGCGGCACGAGGAGCTCGTCGTCGAGCCCGACCCCCTCGATCTCGTCTCCCGCCTCTCGTCCTTCCTCGATGAGCCGCTCGGCGACGAGGCGATCCTGCCGACGTTCCTCGTCTGCGAGGCAGCGCGGCGCCACGTCACGGTCGCGCTCGTCGGCGACGGGGGCGACGAGGCGTTCGCGGGCTACGAGCGCTACGCGGCCGTGCGCCTCGCCGGGGCGCTCGCGCGCGCGCCCGTCCTGCCGAGCGTCGCAGCCCCTGTCCTGCGCGCGCTTCCGGCCGGCCGCCGAGAGCCGCGGTCGGCCGCGTTCCGCGCCGCGCGCCTCCTCGAGGTCGCGTCGGCTCCTGCCTCTGAGCGCTACGGACGACTCGTCGAGGTCTTCCCGCCCGGGCTCCGCGCGGAGCTCTACACGCGCGAGCTCCTCGCGGACGTCGGGCTCCCACGAGCGTCCTCCTCGCTCCTCGGGGCTGCGCCGAGCAGCGGGCTCACGGGCCTCCAGGCCCTCGACGTCCGCACGTACCTCCCCGACGACCTCCTCGTGAAGGCCGACCGCGCGTCGATGGCCGTCTCGCTCGAGCTCCGCTCCCCCTTCCTCGACCCCGACGTCCTCGCGCTCGGCCTCTCGCTCCCCGACCGGCTCAAGGTCGCGGGGCGGCGCGGGAAGATCGCGCTCCGTCGCGCGTTCGGCGACCTCCTCCCTCCCGAGATCCTCAAGCGCCCGAAGACCGGCTTCGGCGTGCCCCTTGGACCGTGGTTCCGGGGGCCGCTCCGGGAGCTCGCTCGAGATCTCCTGCTCGAAGGGGCAGCGCGACGCGGCCGCTTCCGCCCCGAGACGATCCGCCGCCTCCTCGACGAGCACCTCGACGGGCGCCGCGATCACGGCCACCGCCTCTGGTGCCTCCTCGTCCTCGAGCTCTGGGAGCGCGCCTGGCTCGATCGCGCTCCGAGCTCGGCCGTCCCGGCTGCCACTGCCTCGTGACCGCGCGCCTCGCGTACCCAGCCGTGCTCGCAGCGGCGATCGTCCCGCGCGCCCTCGTGCTCGCGCTCGAGCGGGGCGCGATCCTCGAGGAGAACGTCGAGAAGAGCGACCGCTTCGCCCGCACGCTCGTCGAGAGCGGGACGTTCGGCTTCCTCCCGGGGCGCCCGTCCGCGTACACGCAGCCGCTCTACGCCTGGTTCCTCGCCGGACTCTACGAGGCGCTCGAGCGCCACTGGCTCGTCGTTGGGGTCGCCCAGATCGCGGTCAGCGCGCTCACCGCGCTCGTCGTCCTCGAGATCGGGCGCCGCGTCGCGTCGCTCGCCGTCGGCACGGTCGGCGCCGTGCTCGCGACCGTCCACCCGTTCCTCGTCTGGCACGACGTCCACGTCAACCGCGAGATCCTCGACCAGCTCCTCCTCGCGGTCGTCACGCTCCTCGCCCTCCTCGTCGCCGAGCGACGAGGCGCGCTCCTCGCCCTCGTGCTCGGCGCGAGCCTCGGGCTCGCGATCCTCGGCAACGCCCGGCTCGCGCTCCTCCCCCTCCTCCTCGCAGCCTTCGTCGCGCTCCCGGTGCGGACGTCCGCCTCGCGGTCGCTCCTCGTCGCCGCCCTCGTGCTCGCTGGCGCGGCGCTCGTCGTCTCCCCGTGGCTCGTCCGCAACGAGCTCCGCCTCGGCTGCCCTGCGCTCACGACCGACGCCCGGGCGCTCTGGAAGGCGAACAACCCAAGCACGCGGGCGATCCTCGCGGAGGGCGGCTGGATCGATGACGTCCCGGAGCTCCCCGGCGCTCCGCCGTGGCCGGAGCTCGCCGCCGACCTCACGCTCGCCGGCACGCCGACCGAGGTGGACGAGTGCGCGCAGGCCCGCTTCTACCGAGCCCAGGTGCTCGACTTCTGGCGGGAGCAGCCGCGCGAGAAGGCGCTGCTTGCCGCGCAAGCGGTTGCCATGCTCTGGAGCCCGACGTTCACCGTGGAGCGCGCCGAGGGGGACGCGCTGGTGAGGCTCGGGCGGGCGGTCGTCGAGCCGCTCTTCATGGTCGGCATCGTCATCGCCGCGCTCGTCGGCGCCTTCCTCGTCCCCCGACGCTTCCTCGTCCTCACCGCGCTCCTCCTCGGCTACAACACGCTCGCGGCCGCCGTCTTCGCCGGGACGGTGCGCTACCGGGCGCCCTTCGACTTCCTCCTCGCGCTCCTGGCCGGCGCAGCCCTCGTCCGCGCCGCGCGCATGCTTGGAGCGAGAGGCCAGCGAACCG
>JAVQXS010000282.1:0-2849 GCA_033578065.1 Thermoleophilia bacterium | reverse complement strand
CGCTCCGTCTCCCATGATGCCCTCCTTCCTCGTCGAGATGGTCGCGCGGCACGCTACTCCGTCGCCGCTTCGCTGTCCAGCGAGAGGCTAGGCGGCGTCCGCTGCCCAGTCACCGTAGAGGCGCGTGTACGTGCCCCGCTCGGCGAGGAGCTCGTCGTGCGTGCCGCGCTCGACGATCCTCCCGTGGTCGAGCACGACGATGAGGTCGGCACGGCGGATGGTCGAGAGCCGGTGCGCGATGACGAGCGCCGTCCGGCCTGCGAGGAGGGTGCGCATTCCCCGCTCGATCGCGCGCTCGGTGGCGATGTCGACGGACGAGGTCGCCTCGTCGAGGATGAGGACGGCGGGATCTGCGAGGAGCGCGCGCGCGAAGGCGACGAGCTGCCGCTGGCCGAGGGAGAGGCGGTAGCCGCGCTCGCCGAGCTCCGTGCCGAAGCCGTCCGGGAGCGCGTCGATGAAGGCTCGGGCGCCCACGAGCTCCGCAGCACGCTCGACCTCGGCAGGGGTCGCGTCGGGGCGGCCGAAGGCGATGTTCTCGGCGACCGTCCCGGCGAAGAGGTACCCCTCCTGGGGGACGATGCCGAGCTGGCGACGGAGCGACGCCTGTGTGAGATCGCGGAGGTCGTGGCCGTCGAGGAGGATGCGACCGTCGCGTGGGTCGTAGAAGCGCGCGAGGAGCTTCGCGACGGTCGACTTCCCGGCGCCGGTGTGGCCGACGAGGGCGACGGTCGTGCCCGCCGGGATCTCGAGGTCGAAGTCGTGGAGGACATCCGGGTGCTCGCCGTACCCGAAGCGGACGTGCTCGAAGCGGACGTGTCCTCGCGCGCGCCCGAGCTCGCGCGCCCGGGGACGGTCGACGATCTCCGGCTCCTCGTCGAGGACGGCGGTGATGCGGTCGAGCGCCGCCGTGGCAGCGAGGAAGGTGTTGTAGAGCTGGGCGCGCCGCTGGACCGGGTCGAAGAAGTTCGCGAGGTAGAGGGAGAACGCGAGCAGGGTGCCGACGGTCAGGCTCCCGTCGAGGACGAGGGCGCCGCCCACGCCGAGGACGATCGCCGTCGCGACCGCCGAGAGCGCATCGACGGCGGGGAAGTACAGGCCGTTGAGGACGACCGTCTCGTAGTTCGCGCTCCGGTAGCGCTCGTTGACGGCACGGAACGTCTCCTGGCTCGCGGGCTCGCGCGTGAACGACTGGACGACGCGCATGCCGGCGAGATCCTCCGCGAGGCTCGCAGTGACGAGGCCGAGCCGCTCGCGCACCCTCCGGTAGGCGCGGTTCGAGCGGACGCGGAACCCCACCGTCGCCGCGGCCATGAGGGGGAGCACGACGAAGGTCGCGAGCGCGAGGCGCCAGTCGAGGAGGAGGAGGACGACCGTCGTCCCGCAGAGGACGACGCCGTTCTGGACGAGGCTCGAGAGCCCGTCGGTGACGAGCTGGTCGAGCGCCTCGACGTCGTTCGTGATCCGGCTGATGATGACGCCCCGCCGATTCCGCTCGTAGTAGCCGAGCGAGAGTCGCTGGAGGTGGTCGAAGAGGCGGCTGCGCAGGTCAGCGAGGGCGCGCTCGCCGACCCAGCTCGTGAGGTACGTCTGCGCGGCCTGGAGCCCGAAGGCAGCGAGGGCGGCGCCGACGAACCCGGCGACGACGAGCCCGAGCGTCGCGAGGTCTCGGGGCGCGATCCCCTCGTCGACCGCGAGCTTCGCGAGGTACGGGGGCAGGAGCGCCGCGAGCGTGTACCCGAGGAGGGTGCCGGTGGCGAGGAGCGCGCGAGCCCGGTAGGGGAGCGCGAGACGAGCGAGGAAGGCGAGTCGCCGTCGTGTCCGACGCCACGACCAGTCGTCGACCCGAGCGCCCCGCTCCTCGGCGAGCTGGCTCCCTGCCTGCCAGATCTTCACGGGAGAGCGCGCCTCCCGTGGGGCACCCCATCCCACCACCCGCTTCCAGCGTAGCGGGGAAGCCTGTACCGGTGGGACGCGGAATCGTGCCGAGACCGTGCCGACTCTGCCCTGGCGCCCGACGGAGACCGAGCCGACGCTGGTGTCCTCACCCTGCCACCACCTGCTGGAGGAGGCCGTGGTCGTGGATCTCCCGGAAGAGCGGGCTCTCCTCGAGGAGCTCCGCGTGGGTGCCCCGAGCGACGATCCGTCCCTCCTCGAGCACGACGACCTCGTCGGCGAGCGCGATCGTCGACAGGCGGTGGGCGATGATGATCGTCGTCCGGCCGCGCATCACCTCGCGTAGCGCGACGCGGATGCGAGCCTCGGTCGTCGCGTCGACCGAGGCGGTCGCGTCGTCGAGGATGAGGATCCGCGGGTCGACGAGGAGGGCGCGAGCGATCGCGATCCGCTGACGCTGGCCACCGGAGAGCGTGATGCCCCGCTCGCCGACGACCGTGTCGTAGCCGTGCGGAAGCTCGAGGACGAACTCGTGCGCCTGCGCGGCGCGCGCCGCGGCCTCGATCGCCTCCTGCGACGCGTCGGGACGGCCGAAGGCGATGTTCTCCCGAATCGTCGCCGAGAAGAGGAAGGGATCCTGGGAGATGACCCCGATCGCGCTCCGCAGCGAGCGGCGCTCGACGTCGCGAACGTCCACGCCGTCCACGAGCACCCGGCCCTCGGACACGTCGTAGAAGCGGGGAACGAGGGCAGCGAGGGTCGTCTTGCCCGAGCCTGTGCGGCCGATGAGCGCGACGGTGCGCCCAGCGGGGATGACGAGGTCGATCTCCCGGAGGACGGGCCGTCCCGGCTCGTAGGCGAAGGAGACGCGCTCGAAGCGGATCTCGCCCAGGCCAGGGGGGAGGCGACCCGCGCCTGGCCGATCGGCGACCTCCTCAGGCTCGTCGAGGATCTCG
>JAVQXS010000281.1:0-2865 GCA_033578065.1 Thermoleophilia bacterium | reverse complement strand
GCCCGCGCGGCCGGGGTAGCGCTACGCGCGCCTGCTCGCGCTCGCGGGCACGGAGTCGAGCAGGAGCTCGGCGATCTGAATCGCGTTCAGGGCCGCGCCCTTGCGGAGGTTGTCGCAGACGAGGAAGAGCGCGAGCCCGCGCTCGACGGTCGGGTCCTCGCGGATGCGCCCGACGATCACCTCGTCGACGCCGATGGCGTGGCCGTGCGCGGGCACCTCCTCGACCCGCAGACCGGGAGCCTGGGCGAGGATGCGGCGGGCGTCGGCCGCGGAGAGCGGCTTCGAGGTCTCGACCCACACCGCCTCCGCGTGCCCGACCATCGTCGGCACGCGCACGCAGGTCGCGCTCACGGGCAGCTCGGGGAGCTCGAGGATCTTCCGCGTCTCCTCCCGGAGCTTCACCTCCTCGTCGAACTCGACGCCGTCGAAGCTCCAGTCCAGGCGTAGGAGGTGGTCGTCCGGCCGCTCGTTGCGAAGGGCCTCCATCGCCTCCGCTCCCGCGCCCGACACGGACTGGTACGTCGAGACCCGCACCCGCTCGAGGCCCGCGGCGTCGCGGAGCGGCGCGAGCGCCATCGTGAGCGGGATCGTGCAGCAGTTCGGATTCGCGACGATCCGGTTGTGGTCGAAGACCCGCTCGCCGTTCACCTCGGGCACGACGAGGGGGACGCCCTCGCGGAGGCGGAAGGCCGACGACTTGTCGATGCACACGGCTCCGGCCTCCGCGGCGACCGGCACGAGCTCGCGGCTCGCCTGGGTGCCGACGGAGAAGAGGCAGAGGTCGAGGTCGCCGGCGGCGAGCGCGAGCGGCGTCGCCTCCTCGACCTCGATCTCCCCGAGGCGGGCGCCTGCGGAGCGCCAGGAGGCGAAGGCGCGGACGTTCCGGTAGCCGCGTTGGAGGAGGAGCTGGAGCGTGATGCGACCGACGGCACCCGTCGCTCCGACGACCGCGATCCGTGGCTGTGGCGCCGCGTGCATCGGACGCGAAGTGTTGCAGATGGCTCCCCGCCGCTCGTCCGCTCCGCGACGTAGGTGAGTGCTCACGCGCTCCGCGACGTAGGTGAGCGCTCACGCCGTTGCTCGACGTGCGGCCGCAGCGTGCCGCGCCTGCCGACCAACCCACGTCGTGGCTATCCGCGCAAGCGCAGAGCTGGCGGCCGCCTCGCGCGATCCATGTCACCGCACCGAGAGCCGGCGACCGGAAGGCCCACCGGCTCGGCGTGCCTGCTCTCCGACCGCGGACACCGTGGTGCCTACATCTCGCGGCGTCCGGCGAGGGCACGGCCGAGCGTCACCTCGTCCGCGTACTCGAGGTCTCCCCCGACGGGGAGGCCGCTCGCGAGCCGCGTGACGCGTACCTTCCCGCGCAGCCGGTCGGCGATGTAGGCAGCGGTCGCCTCGCCCGTCATCGTCGGGTTCGTCGCGAGGACCACCTCCTCGACCCCGCCCGCGTCGACGCGCCCGAGCAGCCCATCGATGCGGAGGTCGGACGGCTCGACGCCATCGAGCGGGGAGAGCGCGCCCCCGAGCACGTGGTAGAGGCCGCGGTACTCGCCCGTCCGCTCGATGGAGACGACGTCGACGGGCTGCTCGACGACGCAGATGCGTGTCCGGTCGCGGCTCGGGTCTCCGCACACGCTGCAGAGCTCGTCCTCGGTGAGATTCCCGCAGACGCGGCAGAAGCGCACCCGTGTCTTCACCTCCTCGATCGCGCGTGCGAGCGCGAGGGCCTCCTCGGTCGGCGTGGCGAGGAGGTAGAAGGCGAGCCGCTGCGCCGTCCGCCGCCCGATCCCGGGCAGCTTCGTGAGCTGCGCCACGAGGCTCTCCACCGAGGGGCTGAGCACAGGTGAACGGTAGCTCCTCGCGGAGCAGCCACCCCCTGTGGAACGGCGTTCACCGTCATGCGAAGGCGGCTCTGCGGGACGGCCCGATCTCCTCCGAGCCGCGGCGCGGCGAAGCCCCGAGGCCGGTCACGTTGACACAGCAGGGCCGATGCGAGAGCTTCGAAAGGATGGGCGCGCCTCGCGTCGTACTCCGATGCGGACGACCCTGAGGCCTTTCCAATCTGCCGGGCGCAACTATGATGATCGAATCCAGGCGAGAGGCGGCGCAGTGTCGGTCTCCCCTGGAGATCTCGGTCGAGGGGGAGGAGAGCGATCATCGTGATGTCTGATGGACTCGCACCGGCTCAGGTACAGACGGGCGAGCGCGAGCCGGTGCACCAGCTCGCGGCAGCGACCGTGGCTGACCGAGCCCGGCGCGCGATCGTGGAGGAGGGGTCGGAGGGTATCAACGAGTTCCTCGGCGTCCTCTCTCGACGGAAGCTCGCCGTTCTCCTGCCCCTGCTTCTGACGCCCATCATCGCGCTCGGGTACGCGATGCTCCAGGATCCCGCGTACGAGAGCTCGGCCGACGTGCTCGTGACGCGAGGCGGCATCGCGAGCGCGTTGGGCGATCTCCCCGGCCTCGCCGCCCCAGACGAGCCCGAGCGCAATGCGCGGACGCAAGTCGGGCTCGCGCGACTGCCGCGAGTTGCCCAACGCGTGATCTCGACCGCGCCGCTCTTCGAGACCACCGACGACTTCCTCGCCCGCTCGAGGGTGTCCGTCGAGCCAGACACCGATCTCCTCCGCTTCACGGTCGAGGATCGTGATGCCGACCAGGCGCAGCGGTTGGCGACGCTCTACGCGCGAGAGTTCACGGAGTACCGGAACTCGCTCGACCTGGAGACGATTCGGTCGACGAAGCTCACGATCGCGCGGACCTTGAGCCGTCTCGCGGCCGCAGGGGAGCGCGGCTCGGCTCTCTACGCCGAGCTCCGACGGGCGCTCCGACAGCTCGAGGCGGCGGAAGCGCTTCGTGGAA
>JAVQXS010000280.1:0-2868 GCA_033578065.1 Thermoleophilia bacterium | reverse complement strand
AAGCGGAAGCAGCGTCAGGGGATCGAGTACTTCTCCGAGCTCCGAACGCTCGAGGCGGCGGAGCGGGCAGACGTCGCGCTTGTCCTCGTGGACGCGAGCGAGGGGCTCGTCGAGCACGACCTCACGGTCGCCGACGTCGCGCGCAGGGCTGGCTGCGCGACGATCGTCGTCCTCTCGAAGTGGGATGCGACGAGGATCCGGATCGAGGAGGTGCGCCCGGAGCTCGAGCGCCGCATCCGCCAACGCCCGCCGGTGATCGCCGTCTCCGCGCGCTCCGGCAGGGGGCTCGATCGCCTCCTCGACCTCGTGCAGGACGTCTTCGCACGCTACCGGAGCCGCGTTCCGACTCCAACGCTCAACCGCGCGCTCCAGGAGCTCCGCGAGGCGCGGCAGCCGCCGGGCCGGCGAGGGCGTCGCCTCACCCTCCTCTACGGGACGCAGGTGAGCTCGCGCCCGCCGCGCTTCCGCGTCTACGTGAACGACCGCTCGCTCGTGACGCGCGACTACGGGTTCTGGCTCGAGAACGAGCTCCGCCGTCGCTTCCGGCTCGAGGGCGTGCCGGTACCCATCGACTTCGTGAGCTCGTCGTGAGGACGGTCGTCGTCGGGGCAGGGTCGTGGGGCACGGCCTTCGCCTGCCTCCTGCGGGACGCGGGGCACGAGGTGACGCTCGCCGCCCGTGACCGAGCGCAGGTCGCGGCCATTCGCGAGACCGGCCGGAACCCCCGGTACGCCCGGGAGGCCGACCTCCGCGGGATCGCCGCGACGACGGTCGAGGAGGCTCCGCTCGCAGACGCCGACCTCGTCGCGGTGGCGGTGCCGAGCAGGGTGTTCGGGGAGGTCGTGGCCTCGCTTCCCGGCCAGGCGCCGATCCTCGGGCTCACGAAGGGGCTCGACCCGGCGACGGGCGCGCGCCTCTCGACGCTCGTCCGCGACCGTCCGGTGGCGGTGCTCTCGGGGCCGAACATCGCGGAGGAGATCGTGCGCGGCCTGCCCGCGGCCGCGGTCGTGGCGAGCGACAACCTCGAGCTTGCCGTCCGCGTCCAGCTCGCCGTCCACTCTGCCGTCTTCCGCGCGTACGTGAGCGACGACCTCGTCGGGGTCGAGCTGTGCGCAGCGGCGAAGAACGTCATCGCCCTCGCCGCCGGAGGGGCGGACGGGCTGCGGCTTGGCGACAACGCGAAGGCCGCGCTCGTGGCGCGCGGTCTCGCCGAGATGCGGCGCCTCGCCGAGATTGCCGGGGCGCGCCCGGACACGTTCGCCGGTCTCGCAGGCATGGGCGACCTCATCGTCACCTGCTTCGCGCCCTCGGGGCGCAACCGACGCGCCGGGGAGCTCATCGCGCAGGGCGTCTCGGCCACGGAGGCCGTCGCTCGCATCGGCATGGTGGTCGAGGGGCTGACGACGGCGCCTGTCCTCCGCGACCTCGCGCGGCGACTCGGCGTCGACATGCCGATCACGGAGGGAGTGTGCGCGGTTCTCGAGGGCGCCGCGCTCGAGGATCTCGTCGCGCAGCTCATGCGGAGGGCGCCGACGACCGAGTGAGAGTCGTAGGGCCGCCCGGTAGCCTACGTCTCCGCCATGGCCGTGCGCTCGTTCTCGTTCACGTCCGAGTCGGTGACCGAAGGCCATCCGGACAAGGTCGCCGACCAGATCTCGGACAGCATCCTCGACGCCGTCCTCAGGGACGACCCCGGCGGACGGGTCGCCTGCGAGACGCTCGTCACCACCGGCCTCGTCGTCGTCGCCGGCGAGATCACGACCGAGACGTACGTCGACATCCGCTCGGTCGTGCGCGACCGCATCGCCGAGATCGGGTACACGCGGGCGAAGTACGGGTTCGACTTCGAGACCTGCGGGGTGATCGTCGCCATCGACGAGCAGTCCCCCGACATCGCCCGCGGCGTCGATCAGTCGTACGAGGCCCAGCACGGCGACACCGACCCGCTCGACGCCCTCGGGGCGGGCGACCAGGGGATGATGTTCGGGTACGCGACGCGGGAGACGGAGGAGCTCATGCCGCTCCCGATTCTGCTCGCGCATAAGCTCACGAAGCGCCTGGCGGAGGTTCGGAAGGCGAACATCCTCCCGTACCTGCGCCCGGACGGGAAGTCCCAGGTGACGGTGCGCTACGAGGTGGACGAGCACGGCATCCAGCGCCCGGTCGAGATCGAGCGCGTCCTCATCTCGACGCAGCACCGCGACGGCCTCGACGTCGAGACCTTGCTCAAGCCCGACCTGCTCGAGCACGTCGTCGAGCCGATCCTCCATGCCGACTACCGCGACCTCTACGACCCGACGCGCATCGGCGAGCGGGAGTTCCTCCTCGTCAACCCGACGGGGAAGTTCGTCATCGGCGGCCCGATGGGCGATACCGGCCTCACCGGCCGGAAGATCGTCGTCGACACGTACGGAGGAGCGGCACCCCACGGGGGCGGGGCGTTCTCGGGCAAGGATCCGACGAAGGTCGACCGCTCGGCTGCGTATGCGGCGCGCCATGCCGCGAAGAACATCGTCGCCGCCGGCCTCGCCGACCGCTGCCAGCTCCAGGTCGCCTACGCGATCGGCGTCGCCCATCCGATGAGCGTGAGCGTCGACTGCTTCGGCACGGAGACGATCCCGATCACGCGCATCGAGGAGCTCGTGCGCGAGCACTTCGACCTCCGCCCGGGGGCGATCATCCGCGACCTCGACCTCCTACGGCCGATCTACGCGCAGACCGCCGTCTACGGCCACTTCGGCCGTCAGGAGCGCGACTTCACCTGGGAGCGTCTCGACAAGGTCGAGGCCCTGCGGGCGGCCGCCGGCCTCGCGGCCGAGTCACCGGTCGGCTGAGCCCCGAGGCGCCGAAGGTCCAGCGGGCGGTCCT
>JAVQXS010000279.1:0-2871 GCA_033578065.1 Thermoleophilia bacterium | reverse complement strand
GGACGCGTCCGCGACGTGGAGCACGAGGTCGGCAACGAGCGTCTCCTCGAGGGTGGCGGCGAACCCGTGGACGAGGGTCGTCGGGAGGCGACGGATGAAGCCCACCGTGTCCGTTACGAGGTACCGTCTCCCCTCGTACTCGAACGAGCGCGTCGTCGGATCGAGGGTCTCGAAGAGGCGATCGGCCACCGGCGCCGCTGCGCCCGTGAGAGCGTTGAGGAGCGTCGACTTGCCGACGTTCGTGTACCCCGCGAGCGCGATCGTCGGCACCGAGGCTCGCCGGCGCTCCTGCCTCCGAACCGACCGTTGCCTAGCCAGCTCGCGGAGGCGCTTCCGTACGAGCGCGATCCGCTGGCGTGCGAGCCGGCGATCCGTCTCGAGCTGGGTCTCGCCAGGACCTCGCGTCCCCACACCGCCACCCAGGCGCTCGAGGTGCTGCCACATCCCGCGCATCCGTGGGAGGTTGTACTCGAGCTGGGCGAGCTCGACCTGGAGCTTCCCCTCCGCGCTCTGCGCGTGCTGCGCGAAGATGTCGAGGATGAGCTGCGTCCGGTCGACGACGCGTGCCAAAAGCGCGTCCTCGAGGGCGCGCTGCTGCGTCGGCGTGAGCTCGCCGTCGACGAGGAGCACCTCCGCGCGGGACTCTGCGTAGGCCGCTTGCAGCTCCCGGAGCTTCCCCCTGCCGACGAACGTCTTCGGATCGGGACGGGTCCGGTGCTGCACGAGCTCTCCGACGGTGACGACCCCCGCAGTACGGGCGAGCTCCCGGAGCTCGGCGAGTTCGACGGAGCCCTCGACGCCCTTCGGGAAGACGCCGACGACGAAGCCGCGCTCCGGTTCCGCCCCAGGAGCGGGATCGGGCTGGCGCGCGGTCACTTGGGGATTATGCCGCGATACGCTCCCGACGTGCCCGAGCTCGCCGACCGCCTCGCTGCCAGGACGCTCGAGCTCATGAACATCCCCTCCGAGAGCGGCAACGAGGCTCGCATCCGCGACCGCCTCCTCGAGCTCGTCCCGGGCCACCTCGTCGAGGAGTACGTCTCCGACGCAGCGCAGCTCCTCGTCCCCGCCCGGAGACGGGCACGCCCCCTCGTGACGCTCGCAGGCCACTACGACACCGTCCCCTCCCAGGGCAACGTCCCGGGACGCATCGCCGACGGCGCTGTCCACGGGCTGGGGGCGAGCGACATGAAGGGCGGTCTTGCGGTCGCGCTCGAGGTCGCCCGCGATCTCGCCGAGGACGCCGAGCTCGACGTCGCCCTCCTCCTCTTCGGGCGCGAGGAGCTGCCGTACGAGCACGATCCCCTGCCCGCGCTCTTCGCCGCCTCGGAGGCGATCCACGACACCGCGCTCGCCATCCTCCTCGAGCCGACGGACGGGAAGATCCACGCCGGCTGCCTCGGGAACCTCGTCGTCCGCCTCGGATTCCGGGGCAGGAGCGGCCACTCCGCGCGCCCGTGGCAGGCGGACAGCGCGCTCGTCCGCGCCGTGCGCGGGATCGAGCCCCTCCTCGCGCGGAAGCCACGCGAGGTCGTCGTCGACGGGCTCACGTTCGTCGAGTCGCTGTCCGTGACCGAGCTCCATGCCGGCGTCGCGCACAACGTCATCCCTGGGGAGGCCACCGCCACCGTCAACTTCCGGTACGCGCCGGACCGCACCCGGAGCGAGGCGGAGGCCACGCTTCGCGCGCTCCTGCCTCGAGACGCGGAGACGACCGTCCTCAGCCACGCGCCGCCCGGCCGCGTCGTTCGCGACAGCGCCCTGCTCGCCGCGCTTCGCGCGGCGGGGGGCGGACTCGCGGTGGAGCCGAAGCAGGCGTGGACGAACGTCGCCGACTTCACCGAGGCCGGCATCGATGCCGTGAACTTCGGCCCTGGGCACACGGCGCTCGCGCACCGTCACGACGAGCGTGTCGAGATCGCCGCCCTCGTCCACTGCTACGAGACGCTCCGACGGTTCCTCGCCTCGTCCCCTGCGGCCATCGGCGAGGATGCGCCGTGATGGAGCTCGCGGCCGCGATCACGGCCATGTGGGAGTCGGGGAGGATCGAGGATCCGGCCCCCGTCGAGGAGGCGATCCGCCTGCTCGACGCGGGCGAGATCCGAGTCGCCGAGAGGGTGCGCGACGAGTGGGTCGTCAACGAGTGGGTGAAGCAGGCCATCCTCCTCTACTTCCGGCTGCGCAAGGTGGAGCCACTCGAAGCGGGCGGGCTCTGCTTCCTCGACAAGATCCCGGTGAAGACCGACTACGCCGCCCGTGGCGTCCGCGTCGTGCCTCCGGGCGTCGCGCGGTACGGGTCGTTCCTCTCCGAGGGCGTCGTCCTCATGCCGGGCTACGTGAACATCGGCGCCTGGGTCGGGCCACGCACGATGGTGGACACGTGGGCGACGGTCGGCTCGTGCGCGCAGATCGGCGCCGACGTCCACCTCTCGGGCGGCGTCGGGATCGGAGGGGTGCTCGAGCCGCCGCAAGCACGGCCGGTGATCGTCGAGGACGGCGTCTTCATCGGCTCGCGCGCGGTCATCGTCGAGGGCGTGATCGTTCGCGAGCGAGCCGTCATCGCTCCGAACGTCGTCCTCTCGGCCTCGGTTCCCATCATCGACGTCACCGGTCCTGCGCCCGTCGAGCACCGGGGTGTCGTGCCTGCCGGCGCCGTCGTCCTCCCCGGCACGCGGCCGAAGACCTTCCCCGCAGGGAGCTACGACCTCCCGTGCGCGCTCGTCGTCGGGCAGCGGAGCGCGTCCACGGACCTGAAGACGTCGCTCAACGAGGTCCTCCGCGAGTTCGAGATCGCGACCTGACGTGGCTCTTCCCGGCTCGCTCCTCAGCGACGCGCCGTCTGTCCCCCTGCCGCCCTCGGGCCGACAGCCG
>JAVQXS010000278.1:0-2886 GCA_033578065.1 Thermoleophilia bacterium | reverse complement strand
GCCGATCCCGATCTCCTCCTCCGGGATCCGCGAGCGCGTCGCGCGCGGTGAGCCGATCGACGGGCTCGTCCCCGAGGCGGTCGCTGCCGAGATCGCGCGCCTAGGGCTCTACCGCGAGGCCGAGTAGACTGGGAGCGATGCTGATGAGGGAGACGACGTCGAGCTGACCCCGCTCGAGCAAGCCCGCCGCATCGCCGCTCTCTGTGAGGAGAAGCTCGCGAGCGACGTCCTCATTCTCGACATGCGCGGCGTCTGCGACTACACGGACTTCTTCGTGCTCGCGACGGGACGCAATCCGCGACAGACGAAGGCGATCTTCGACGAGGTCGCCGGCCGCCTCAAGCGCGATCACCGCCTCCTCCCCCGCTCGACCGCAGGTGTCGGCGAGGGGACGTGGATCGTCGCCGACTACCTCGACGTCGTCCTCCACCTCTTCACGCCGGAGACGCGCCGCTTCTACCGCCTCGAGGACCTCTGGAGCGACGTCCCCTCGGTGACGCTCGCCGAGGCCGCCTCGGGGTAGGGGGCGCCCGGCAGGCCCCGCCACGCTGCCCTTACTCGTGCGTGCGGGGGCGGCGGGCGACGCCTGCCTCCTCCGCTGCTTCCGCGACGGCGGCCGCGACAGCAGGGGCGACGTCGCGGTTGAAGACGCTCGGGACGATGTACTCCGGCCCGAGCTCGTCCTCCGCGATGACGGCTGCGAGCGCGTGGGCGGCGGCGAGCTCCATCTCGGGGGTGATCGCGCTCGCCCGAACGTCGAGGGCGCCCCGGAAGACGCCGGGGAAGGCGAGGACGTTGTTGATCTGGTTCGGGTAGTCGGAGCGGCCGGTGGCGACGACCGCGGCGAGGTTCGCGATCTCCTCGGGGGCCACCTCAGGCGTCGGGTTCGCCATCGCGAAGACGATCGGTCGCTCGGCCATGCGGGCGATGCCCTCGCGCGTGACGGCGCCTGGCGCAGAGAGGCCGATGAAGACGTCCGCCCCCGCGAGGAGCTCGTCCGCCGTCCCCCGGACGTTCTCCGGGTTCGTCCGCTCGGCGTACGCGGCCTTGTGCGGGGGGAGCCCTGGCCGCCCGCGGTAGACCGCGCCCTCGTGGTCGCAGCCGACGATCCAGCGCGCCCCGGCCCGGAGGAGGATCTCGGTCGTCGCGATCCCCGCTGCCCCGACGCCGGTGGTCACGATCCGCACCTCCTCGAGGCGCTTCCCGACGACGCGGAGCGCGTTCAGGAGCGCCGCGAGGACGACGATCGCCGTCCCGTGCTGATCGTCGTGGAAGACAGGGATGTCGAGCTCCGCTCGCAGTCGGGCCTCGATCTCGAGGCAGCGCGGCGCGGAGATGTCCTCGAGGTTGATGCCGCCGAAGCCGGGCGCGATCGCGGTGCACACGCGCACGATCTCGTCGACGTCCTTCGTGCGGAGGCAGAGCGGCCACGCGTCCACGCCTGCGAACTCCTTGAAGAGGAGCGCCTTGCCCTCCATCACCGGCATCGCGGCCTCCGGGCCGACGTCGCCGAGCCCGAGGACGGCCGTGCCGTCGGAGACGACGGCGACGGTGTTCCGCTTGATCGTGAGGTTCCAGGCGGCGGCGGGATCGTCCGCGATCGCCTCCGCGATGCGCGCGACCCCGGGCGTGTACGCCATCGAGAGGTCGTCGCGCGTCTTGAGCGGGACCTTCCCCACGACCTCGATCTTCCCGCCCAGGTGCATGAGGAAGGTGCGGTCGGAGACGCGGAGCACCTCGACTCCCTCGACGTCTCGCACCGCCTCGACGATCGCCTGGAGGTGCGCCTCGTCGGAGGCCGAGACGGTGACGTCGCGCACCTTCGTCGTCCGCTCGATGCGCACGATGTCGATCGCTCCCAGCGAGCCGCCGACATCGCCGATCGCCTGCGCCACCCGCGCGAACGTGCCCGGCGAGTCGTCGAGCCGGATCCGGAGCGTCGCGCTGAACGAGGGGGAGAGGTGCGCCACGGCCGCGAGCCTACCCGGACGCGCCGAGGCGGACGACTCCGTCCGCCGCGAGCGCTCCGATCTCCCGCTTCGAGTAGCCGAGCTCGACGAGGATGTCGGCGGTGTGCTCGCCGATCGCGGGCGGAGGCGAGCGGTGGAGCGCGCGCTCGCCGTCGAAGGAGAGCGGGAGCGCGGGGAGCCGGAGGTCGGGGATGCGGGGATGCGGGAGCGGCTGGAGGATCCCGAGCGCCTCCGTCTGCGGCGCGCGCACGACGTCGGCGACGTCGGCGACCGGCGCGGCCGGCACCCCGACGCGTCGCAGGCGCTCCTGCCAGTGCGCCGTGTCGTGCTCCCGAAGCCGCGCGGAGACGAGCTCGGCGAGCTCCGCGCGGCGCGCGACGCGATCCGGGTTCGTGCGGAAGCGAGGGTCGGTCGCGAGCTCGGGGAGCTCGAGCGCCTCGCAGAGAGCGGCGAAGAGCCGGTCGTTCCCGGCCGCGACCATGAGCGACCCATCTCGCGTCGGGAAGACCTCGTACGGAGCGACCATGGGGAACACCGTGCCCTGCCCGCGTGGGACGGTTCCGTCGGCGAGGTAGCCGACGAGGTGGTAGCCGACGTAGGCGAGCGCGGTCTCGTAGAGCGAGGTGTCGACGACGCTCCCCCGCCCCGTCCGCTCGCGCTCGAGGAGCGCGGCGACGATGCCGAGCGCCGCCCACATCCCCGTCCCCATGTCGATGAGGGATGCTCCCACCCGCACGCCGGGCCGCCCAGGCTCCCCCGTCATGCTGATGAGGCCTCCCGCGGCCTGCATGAGCGCGTCGTACCCGGGCTCTGCCGCGAGCGGCCCGACTCGCCCGTAGGCGCCGATCGAGCAGTACACGAGCCGCTCGTTGCGAGCGCGGACCGCGCTCGGGCCGAGCCCCAGGCGCTCGGCGCT
>JAVQXS010000277.1:0-2887 GCA_033578065.1 Thermoleophilia bacterium | reverse complement strand
GGATGTCTGCGCCCGGGCAGCCCGCCTCGTCGGCGTAGAAGAGGTGGTAGACGGTGGGGTCGTCCTGGTTCACCGTCCTCTTCACGAGCCGCAGCCCGAGGACGCGCGTGTAGAAGTCGACGTTCCGCGCCGCGTCGGCCGTGATGCAGGTGACGTGGTGGATGCCGTCGAGCCGCACGGCGCCACCATACCGGCGGGAGTCGAGGCGGCGGGTCGACCCTGCGGCCCGCTCCCATGCCGGTCGCTAGTGTCCGCTCTCGTGAAGATCGGGATCGTCGTCCCGTTCTCGTGGTCCTTCTGGGGCGCGGTGGTCGAGCACGCCGAGTGCCAGGCTGCCGCGCTCGAGGCGCTCGGGCATGAGGTGCGCCTCCTCATCGGCAACGATCCGCCGGGGCAGTTCACCCGCGTCCTCCACCCGCGGGTCGGCCGCCACGGCGACCCGCCGGCGAGTGTCATTCCGCTCGGACGCTCCGTCATCGTTCCGGCGAACGGCTCGCTGCCGAACATCGTCCTCTCCCCGCGCGCGTACTTCCGGATCAAGCGCGCGCTCGAGCGAGAGCGCTTCGACGTGCTCCACCTCCACGAGCCGATGACGCCCGCTATCTGCACCGCGGTCCTCGTGCTCGCCCGTACTCCGCTCGTGGCGACGTTCCACGCGTCTGGCGAGCTCCGCTGGATGCGCTACGGGAAGCCGCTCTGGGGGTTCCTCGTCGATCGCATCGACCACCGCATCGCCGTCTCCGAGCAGGCCCGCGCCTCCCAGGCGCGGTGGCTGCCCGGGAGCTACGAGGTGATCCCGAACGGCGTCGTCGTCCCCGAGCGCGCGGCGCCTGCTCCTCGCGAGCACCGCATCGTCTTCGCCGGCCGCCACGAGCCTCGCAAGGGGCTGCACGTGCTCCTCCGCGCCTGGCCCGAGATCCGGCGCCGAACGGGACTGCGTCTCACGGTCGCCGGCGCCGATCCGCTCGCAGTCCGCCTCCTCCTCGCGCGGCTGCGCATCCCGGACGACGGCCTCGACATCGTCGGCTTCCTGAGCCAAGAGAGCCTCACGGAGACGCTCCTCCGCGCGAAGGCGCTCGTCGCGCCGTCGCTCGGGCAGGAGAGCTTCGGGATGGTGCTCACCCGCGCGTACGCCTGCGCCCTCCCCGTCATCGCCTCCGACATTCCGGGCTACCGCGAGGTGCTCGCGCCGGAGGCGGCCGTCTCCGTCCCGCCGGGAGACGCCGCCGCGCTCGTCGAGGCCGTCGCCTCCCTCGTCGCGGACGAGCCCAGGCGGGAGGCGCTCGGGCGGGCGGGGCGGGCGCTCGCGCTCGAGCGCTACGCGTGGCCGCGGATCGCGCGGCGGCTGGACGAGATCTACCGTTCCGTCGTCGCGGCGAGCTGGGAGAGGGCGCTCGCGGCGTGAGGGGCGCGCGCCGCATCGCGCGGAACGGCTGGGCGCAAGCGGGGGCTGCGGCGATCGCAGTCGCTCTCGTAGCGATCCTCCTCCGGTGGCGTGGTCCCGACTGGGGCGCTGTCTGGGGCGCGTTCCACCTCGTCGTCTGGAGCTGGATCGCGCTCGCGATCCTCCTCAACGTCGTCTCGACCGCCTTCCGGGCGCTCTCGTGGTCGCTGACGATCGGACAGGCGCTCCCACGGGAGCTCCACCCGCGGCTCCTCCACGTCCTCTCCGCGTTCGGCGTCGGCCTGCTCGCGAACGCCGTCGTCCCGGGCCGGATCGGCGAGCTCGCGCGGGTGGCGACGCTCCGCCGTCACCTCCCGGGCGCTCCGAGCGGAACGAGCGTCGCCCTCGTGGGAACGGTCGTCGCCCACCGGCTCTTCGACCTCGTCCCCGCCACCCTGCTCGTCGCCTGGGTGCTCCTCGCCGCCGAGGTGCCCCACTGGGCGATCGTCGGGCTGCTCGGGACGACGGGGATCGGCTTCGCCCTCTTCGCGCTCGCCTGGCTCAGCGCCAAGCGCCAGCACCGTCCGATCGTCCGGGAGGGGGCGAGCTCGCTCCGCCACCTCGTCGCCATGGCGCGCCGGGGCCTGAGCGTGCTCAAGGCGCCGCTTCCGCTCGCCGGCGCCGTGCTCCTCCAGTGCCTCGGCTGGCTCGTGCAGCTCTTCGCGGTCTACGCGACGATGCAGGCGTTCTCGCTCGACGTCCCGCTCCCGGCCGCCGGGCTCGTCCTCTGCCTCGTGAACGTCGCCACCATCGTCCCGCTCTGGCCGGGGAACGTCGGGCTCGTGCAGGCAGCGGTTGCGCTTCCGCTGCTCAACTACGGGGTCGCCTACCCCCTCGGCTTCGCCTACGGTCTCGTCCTCCAGGGGATCGAGATGGGGGTCGGCGTCGGGCTCGGGCTCGCCGCGCTCGCGCGGGAGGGAATCTCGTTCGCGATGCTGCGGCGCATGCCAGCGGCGGAGGAAGCCGAGGAGGTTCTCGACGAGGTGCGCGAGCTCGTCGAGGAGCTCGACGAGGAGGCAGCGCGTGAGGGTGCTCCTCTGTCCCGCTAGCCTCAAAGGGGTGCTCGACGCCTCCGAGGCTGCGGAGGCGCTCGCGCAGGGGGTGCGCGCGGCCGGGGCCGAGGCGGAGCTCCTCCCGGTCGCCGACGGGGGCGAGGGCACGGCGAGCGCCCTCCGCTCCGCGCTTGGCGGCGACTGGCGGGAGGCTGCGGCGCACGATCCGCTCGGACGGCCGATCCGGGCGCGCTGGCTCGCCCTCGCGGACGGCCGCGCGGTCGTCGAGGCGGCCGCGGCGATCGGCCTCCCTCTCCTTGCCCCAGAGGAGCGCGATCCGCTCCGCGCCTCGAGCAGGGGGCTTGGAGAGCTCGTCCTCGCGGCCCTCGCGACGCGGCCGCGCGCGCGCCGCGGCGCGCGCGGGGGCGCCGCGACCGGGGACGGCGGGGCG
>JAVQXS010000276.1:0-2890 GCA_033578065.1 Thermoleophilia bacterium | reverse complement strand
CGCGAGGGGTACGACCTCGGCTGGAGCCCTCTCCACGAGGTGTCGCTCGCGGTCGCGGCGCGATCGCTCAAGGTGATGACGACGCCGGTCGTGCTTGCCGCCTCGCGCGTCGCGCCGGTCCCGGCTGCGCTCGCAGCGTAGGCTCCGAGCCTGGGGAGACCGCCTCGTCTAGCCGCCGATGGCGACCGCGGTGACGCCGGCTTCGGCGAGGGCAGCCTGCGCCGCCGCGAGCCGCGCGAGCGGCACGCGGTAGGGTGAGCAGGAGACGTAGTCGAGCCCGAGGCGGTGGCAGAAGGCGACCGAGCGCGGCTCGCCGCCGTGCTCGCCGCAGATCCCGAGCTTGAGGTCGGGCTTCGTCGAGCGGCCACGCTCGACGCCGATCCGCATGAGGTCGCCGACGCCCTCCTCGTCGAGCACCTCGAATGGGTTCCGCTCGAGGATCCCGTGCTCGAGGTAGTGCGTGAGGAACTTCCCCTCCGCGTCGTCGCGGGAGAAGCCGAGCGTCGTCTGCGTGAGGTCGTTCGTGCCGAAGGAGAAGAAGTCGGCCTCGTGCGCGATCTCGTCCGCGCGGAGCGCCGCTCGCGGGAGCTCGACCATCGTCCCGCACCGGTACTCGACGGTGGGCTCCTCCGAGGCCACCCGCTCCGTGAGCTCGCGCAGCCGGCGCAGCTCCTCGCGGAAGCCGACGAGCGGGTGCATGATCTCGACGAGGGGCGCCTCGCCCGTCCGCTCCGCCACCGCTCGCGCCGCGCGCACGATCGCCCGCACCTGCGTCTCGTAGATCTCCGGGTACTGGAGCCCTAGCCGGCAACCGCGCGTGCCGAGCATGGGGTTCGTCTCCCGAAGCCGGCGGATGCGCTCGCGCATCGCGTCGGAGGTCGCCTCCTCGAGGGGGGGCAGGAACTCGTGGAGCGGCGGGTCGAGGAGCCGGATCGTCACGGGCAGCCCAGCCATGACCTCGAAGATCGCCTCGAAGTCGCCCTGCTGCATCGGCAGGAGGCGGTCGAGGGCGGCGCGACGCTCCTCCTCGTCCCGGGCGAGGATCATCTCGCGGACGATCGGGAGCCGATCCTCGGCCATGAACATGTGCTCGGTGCGGCAGAGGCCGATCCCCTCCGCCCCGAGCTCCCGGGCCTTCGCCGCGTCCTCGGGGGTGTCCGCGTTCGCCCGTACCCGAAGCCTCCGGAGCTCGTCCGCCCATGTGAGGACCGTCTCGAAGTTCTCGTCGATCGCAGGCGGGACGAGCGGCACGGCGCCGAGGATGACGTGGCCTTCCCCGCCCTCGATGGTGATGACGTCTCCCTCCCGCAGCTCGTGCTCCCCGATCGTCACCGTGCGCGCCGCGAGGTCGATCGCGAGCGCCTCGCAGCCGGCGACGCAGGGCTTCCCCATCCCACGGGCGACGACGGCCGCGTGCGAGGTCATCCCCCCGTGCGCGGTGAGGACGCCCCGCGCCTTCACGAGCCCGTGGATGTCGTCGGGCGTCGTCTCCCAGCGGACGAGGATGACGTCCTCGCCCGCGCCACCGCGCTCCTCGGCGAGGTCGGCATCGAGGACGATCGCGCCGACTGCCGCCCCCGGCGACGCGTTCAGTCCCGTCGCGACGACGTCGTAGCGGGCGTTCGGGTCGATGCGCGGATGGAGGAGCTGGTCGAGCTGGCCCGGGTCGATGCGCGCGACGGCCTCCTCGCGCGTGATGAGCCCCTCGTCGACCATCTCCACCGCGATCCGCAGCGCGGCGGTCGCGGTGCGCTTCCCCGTCCGCGTCTGGAGGAGGTAGAGCTTCCCCTCCTCGACCGTGAACTCGATGTCCTGCATGTCCCGGTAGTGCGCCTCGAGCCGGTCGAGCGTCTCGACGAGCTCCTCGTACGCTTCGGGCAGGAGCTCCCGCATGCGCTCGATCGGCTCCGGCGTGCGGATCCCGGCCACGACGTCCTCCCCTTGCGCGTTGAGGAGGAACTCGCCGTAGAGGCGGCGCTCGCCGGTCGCCGGATCGCGCGTGAAGCACACCCCCGTCCCGGAGCGCTCGCCCCGGTTGCCGAAGACCATCTGGACGACGTTCACGGCCGTCCCGAGATCGTCGGGGATGTCGTACGTCTTGCGGTACACCTGAGCGCGAGGAGCGTCCCAGGAGTCGAAGACGGCGCGGTACGCTCGCCGGAGCTGCTCGCGCGGATCCTGCGGGAAGGGCACGCCGGTCCCCTCCTCGTAGATCGCCTTGAAGGCGGCGACGAGCTCGCGGAGGTCGTCGGCCGTGAGATCGAGGTCCTGCTCGACGCCTCGTGCCGCCTTGAGGTCGGAGAGCGCCTGCTCGAAGCGGTGGCCGTCCACCCCGGCCACCACCTCGCCGTACATCTGGATGAGGCGTCGGTACGAGTCGAACGCGAAGCGGGGGTTCCCCGTCGACGCGGCGAGCCCCTCGACGGCGACGTCGTTGAGCCCGAGGTTGAGGATCGTCTCCATCATCCCCGGCATCGAGATCGCCGCGCCGCTCCGCACGGAGACGAGGAGGGGGTCGCGGGCATCGCCGAAGCGCTTGCCGACGCGTCTCTCGAGCCGAGCGAGGTGCTCCTCGACCTCCTCATCGAGCCCCTCGGGCACGACCTTGCCGGCAGCCATGTACGCGCGACAGGCGTCCGTCGTGATCGTGAACCCGCTCGGCACGGGGATGCCGAGCTGGGTCATCTCCGCGAGCCCGATGCCCTTCCCCCCGAGGAGCTCGCGTCCGCCGGGAGCCTCCTCGTCGAAGTCGTAGACGTAGCGCATGTGCGGGAGGAATCTACACCCGCGCGCGGCCCCTGGCCGGCCCCCGGCGCCGAGCGCGCCCTGGGGCGCAGGGCGGGGCTCACCTCCCCCGGAGGCGCGAGCGGAGCTCGGCGAGCCAGGCGAC
>JAVQXS010000275.1:0-2892 GCA_033578065.1 Thermoleophilia bacterium | reverse complement strand
CCAAGCTCGGACTTCTTCGCGGAGGTGAAGGCGCTCCTCGGCGAGACCGCTGTGGTGTGAGCGGCGACCGCGCTTCCCACCGGGCCGCGGCGTCCGCGGGCTTCACCGGATGTTTACGCGTGCACAACAGAATCCCCCCAGAAAGGGGAGATCCGAGACGTCTCACCCGACGAAGAGCGAGGTGACGACCACCCGACGCGAAAGCGAGGGAACGATGTCTGCGGCCGAGATCGGAACGTGGTTCCCCTCCGAGCTCGATCGGATCGAGCAGTGGCGCCACGAGGCGCTCGAGCGAGCGGGGTACGACCCGGAGGCTGCGGTCGTGCTCGCCGCGAGCCACGACGTCGACCTCCACCAGGCCGTCGAGCTCCTCGAGCGCGGCTGCCCGGTCGAGCTCGCCCTCCAGATCCTCCTCTAGGGCCCTCGCGCTCGCCGGCACGGGGGCGCCTCGGACGCCGCCCTGTCCCGCGCCGCGTGCAGAATGTCCCGACGTGGTCGGGGCCGCTCTCGCATCGATCCCCTCTCCGAGCTCGAGCACGATCGAGCTCGGGCCAATCTCGATCCACTTCTACGGGCTCACGCTCCTCGCGGCGATCGCGGTCGCGGTCGTCATCACCGGCATCCGCTGGACGCGGCGGGGCGGCGACTGGGACCTCGTCTTCCGGGTCGCCGTCTGGGGCGTCGCCTTCGGGATCGTCGGCGCCCGCCTCTACCACGTGATCACGAGCTGGAACGAGCTCCCGGACGCGTGGTGGGGCCCGTTCGCGATCTGGAAGGGCGGCCTCGGGATCTGGGGCGGGATCGCCCTCGGCGCGATCGCCGGCGCGGTCGTCGCGCGCCGGTCAGGCGTGAGCGTGGCCGAGCTCGCAGACTGCGCCGCACCGGCGCTCCTCGTCGCGCAGGGGATCGGCCGCTTCGGGAACTGGTGGAACCAGGAGCTCTTCGGACGGCCGACCGACCTGCCGTGGGGACTCGAGATCGACCCCGAGCACCGACCGTTCGAGTACGCCGACGCGGAGACGTTCCACCCGACGTTCCTCTACGAGGCGCTCTGGTCGTTCGCGATGGCAGGCGTCCTCCTCCTCGTCGAGCGCGTCTTCCGGGGGCGAATCCGGCCAGGAAACCTCTTCCCGCTCTACGTCGCGCTCTACAGCCTCGGTCGCATCTGGGTCGAGATGCTCCGCGTCGATCCGTCGCACGAGCTCGCCGGTCTCCGCCTCAACGTCTACGTCGCCGCCTTCGCGCTCGTCGCCGCGCTCGCCGTCTTCGCCTTCCGGCAGCGGCGCTGGCGCCGCGACGTCGAGCCGCCGCGACTGGAGACGATGGCCGTCCCGCGGACGCGGTAGGCATCCGGCGTCACGGCTAGCCTCCGCGCGTGCCCGCCACGTCCGTGCGCGAGCTCGAGCTCGACCTCGACGCCTTCGAGGGGCCGTTCGACCTCCTCCTCGCCCTCCTCCTGCGCGAGGAGCTCGAGCCGCGGGAGGTCGACGTCGCCTCGATCGTCGTCGCCTTCGCGGAGCAGCTCGCGCAGCGGGACGAGATCGACCTCGAGGCCTGCGGGGAGTTCCTCGTGCTCGTGGCGGCCCTCCTCGAGCTCAAGGCCCGCTTCCTCCTCCCCGACGAGGCGGCTGAGCTCGACGCGCTCGAGCCGGAGGAGGCGGCTGAGGAGCTCGCGAGGCGGCTCACGGAGTACCGGCGCCTGAAGGCGGCCGCCGCCTGGCTTGCCGAGCGCCTGTCCGCCGAGCGCGACCGCTGGTTCCGCCTCGGCCCCGCGCCCCTCCAGCCGCGCGCCGAGCGTCGGCTCGCGCCTCAGTCCCCGGCTGCCCTCGCCGACGCGCTGCGCGCGCTCGCCTCCCTGCCCCCGAGCGTCTCGCTCGGCCACCTCGCGCTCCGGTTCCCTCCCGTCTCGCGCTTCCTCGAGCGGTTCCGCGCGCTCCTCGCCCGTCGACGCGTGTTCGACTTCGACCAGGAGGTCGGCGCGCTCTCGCGGGTCGAGCAGGCCGTCGCCTTCCTCGCGCTCCTCGAGCTTCGCAGGGCGGGCGAGGTGACGCTGAGCCAAGGCGCGCCGTTCGCTCCGATAAGGGTTTCCCGCGCCGCCGACGAAAGGATCCGCCAGTGGACAGCCGGCTCCGCCTGATCGCCATCAACCCGGTCGACCGTCTCGCGCGAACGATCGAGGCGCTCCTCGTCGTCGCCTCCGCGCCCCTCTCGGTGGGGGAGCTCGCGCACGCGACGCAGGATGAGCCCGAGCGGGTGGAGGCGGCCCTCGAGCTCCTCCGCGACCGCTACGCCGAGGAGCGAAGCGGCATCGTGCTCGAGGAGGTCGCCGGCGGCTTCGCCTTCCGGGCGAGCCGCGATGCGTCAGAGGCGTGCGCGCGCCTCTTCGAGCGGCCGGTCGATCGCGGGCTCTCGCAGGCTGCGCTCGAGACGCTCGCGATCATCGCCTACCTCGGTCCCTGCTCCCGCCCGGAGATCGCTCGCATTCGCGGGGTCGCGGCCGACTCCGCGGTCGCGAGCCTCGTCGAGCGCGGCCTCGTCGCGGAGGCGGGTCGGGAGCGCGGAGCCGGCGGCGCCGTGCGCTACCGGACGACACCGCTCTTCGAGCGCGTCTTCGGGCTCGAGAGCCTCGCGTCGCTGCCACGGCTCGACGACCTCGCCGCCGACCGCGAGGAGCTGCGCGAGCGGCTGCTCGAGGTCGCGGCCGCCCGCGTCTCGTAGTTCTCGTCGTCGTCCTCCCTCCGCGCGCCGGCTCGATCAGACCTGCCAGGCACCGCCACGGAGCAACGGGACGTGCTCCCCGGTGGAAGCGATCCCGTTCACCTCCACCTCGGGGCTACCGACCATGAAGTCGACGTGGATCGCGCTCCTGTTCGCGCGAGGCTCGTCTGCGGC
>JAVQXS010000274.1:0-2904 GCA_033578065.1 Thermoleophilia bacterium | reverse complement strand
CGACCGTGGACGACGTCGCCGAGCGCATCGGCGCGAGCGCCGAGGCGGTGCTCGGAACGGACTTCCTCGGACGCGACGTGCTCTCGCGCGTCCTCTGGGGCGGGCGGAGCGTCATCGCCCTCGCCGGCCTCTCGGTCCTCCTCGCCTACGTGGGCGGGCTCGCGGTGGGCCTCGCCGCGGGGTACTCGCGCGGGCTCCTCGACCCGATCCTCATGCGCGGCGTCGACGTGCTCCTCGCGCTGCCGGCGCTCCTCTTCCTCCTCGTCCTCGTCACTGGGCTCGGCTCGAGCCGGGTCGTGCTCGTCGCTGGCGTCGCGATCATCCAGCTCCCCCTCGTCGCGCGCATCGTCCGCTCGGCGACCCAGGCGCAATCGGTGCGCGGGTTCGTCGAGGCGGCCGCCGCCCGCGGCGAGCGCACCGTCGCGATCCTCGCCCGCGAGATCCTCCCCAACATCGCCCCCGCGATCGCGGCGGACATCGGCCTGCGGCTCACGTACGCGATCATCCTGGTCGCCTCGGTGAACTTCCTCGGGCTCGGGCTCCAGCCCCCCGACGCCGACTGGGGGCTCATGGTCTCGGAGAACCGCTCCGGGCTCAACCTCAACCCGCTCGCCGTGCTCGCCCCTGCGTCCCTCGTCGCCCTGCTCACGATCGCCGTGAACATGCTCGGCGACGCGATCGCGAGGACGCAGGGAGTCTCGGCAAGCCCCGCGGGAGCGTCCGCATGACCGCGGTGGCGCGGGTGCAACGCCCCGAGCACGAGGAGGTCGTGCGCGTCGAGCGGCTCCGGGTCGAGCTCGCGAACGGCACGTCGATCGTCGAGGACGTCTCCCTCGCGGTCGCGGCCGGCGAGATCCTCGGGCTCGTCGGGGAGTCAGGCTCGGGGAAGACGACCCTCGCGCTCGCGCTCCTCGGCTACGCGCGCCCGGGCTGCCGGATCGCCGGAGGCGAGGTCGTCGTCGCCGGCCTCCCCCTCACCGGCGTGAGCGAGGACGAGGCTCGCGGCCGACGGGGCCGGGTCGTCGCGTACGTCCCCCAGGACCCCTCTGCGGCGCTCAACCCTTCGCTTCGGGTCGGGGACACCATCGCCGACCTCCTACGCGCGCACGCATCCCGAGCGCAGCGCTCCTCGCCCGAGGTGCTCCGAGCCCTCGAGCGGGTCGATCTCCCGGGCGAGCCCGCGTTCGCGGAGCGCTTCCCCCACGAGCTCTCCGGCGGCCAGCAGCAGCGCGTCGCGATCGCGGCCGCGCTCGCCTGCGAGCCGGCCGCGGTCGTCATGGACGAGCCGACGACGGGGCTCGACGTCGTCACGCAGGCCCGCATCCTCGAGGAGGTCGAGCGCCTCCGCCGCGAGCGGGGGCTCGCGGTCGTCTACGTGAGCCACGACCTCGCCGTCGTCGCGACGATCGCAGACCGGATCGCGGTCATGTACGCGGGCCGCATCGTCGAGGAGGGCCCGACGGCGGAGCTCCTCTCACGGCCGCGGCATCCGTACACGCTCGGGCTCGTCTCCTCGATCCCCGACCACGTGACGCGGCGGGCGGTGACCGGAATCCCCGGCGTCGCGCCCGGCCCGGACGAGCGGCCGGCCGGGTGCGCCTTCGCTCCGCGCTGCGCGCAGCGGGTCGAGCGCTGCGAGGGCGAGCTCCCTGCGCTCGAGCCGGCGGGGGCCGGGCACGTCGTGCGCTGCTTCGAGTGGCGGCGGACGCCGGGCCTCGTCTCGCGCCCGCTCCACCCCTTCCCGCTCACCGACGCTGCCACGCCGCTGCTCGAGGTCGAGGGCCTGCGAGCGGCGCACGGACGCGTCGTCGTCGTCGACGACGTCTCCTTCGCGCTCGGCGTCGGCGAGTGCCTCGCGCTCGTCGGCGAGTCGGGCTCGGGGAAGACGACGATCGCCCGCTGCGTCGTCGGGCTCCATCCACCGAGCGTAGGACGGGTGCTCCTCGAGGGAGCGCCGCTCGCCCCCCGAGCGCGCGCGCGGACTCGGGAGGAGCGCCGTCGGCTCCAGATCGTCTTCCAGAACCCGTACGACTCGCTCAATCCCCGCCACCGCGTCCGGGACGAGATCGCGCGGCCGGCCCGCGTCCTCCGCGGGCTCTCGGCGACGGAGGCCCGGAGCGAGGTCGAGGAGCTCCTCGAGCGCGTGAAGCTCCCGGCCCGCATCGCCTCCCGCTACCCGGGCGAGCTCTCCGGCGGGCAGCGCCAGCGCGTCGCGATCGCGCGGGCGCTCGCGGCGCGACCACGGATCCTCATCTGCGACGAGGTGACGTCCGCCCTCGACGTCTCGGTGCAAGCGGCCGTCCTCGAGCTCCTCCAGGAGCTCCGGACGGACCTCGGGCTCTCGCTCCTCTTCATCACCCACGACCTCGGCGTCGTCGCCACGATCGCGGATCGCGTCCTCGTGCTCGAGCACGGACGGCTCCGGGAGACCGGCCCGACGGAGCGGGTGCTGCGCTCCCCCGAGGATGCCTACACCCGCCGCCTCCTCTCCGCGGCGCCGCGCCTCCCCGATCCCTCGGAGAGGAGCGTCTGAGTGCGCTCCCAGCCGACGCGCGCGACGCTCGCGGACGTCGCCCGCAGCGCGGGCGTCTCGAAGTCGATTGCCTCCCGCATCCTCAGCGGGAGCGACACGCTCGTCGTACGACCGGAGACGCGCGCGCGCGTGCTCGCGGTCGCGCATCGGCTCCGCTACCGGCCTCATGCGGCGGCGCGGGGCCTCCGGCGCGCCCGCACGGGCGCGCTCGGGCTCCTCGTTCCCAACCTCACGATGCCCGTCTACTCGCGGATCGTGCGCGGAGCCGTCACTCGGGCGCTCGAGCGCGACGTCGTCGTCGTCCTCGTCGAGGACCTCGACGACGGCACGAACGAGGCTGCTCTCGATGCGCTCGTCCGCTCCGCGAGCAC
>JAVQXS010000273.1:0-2905 GCA_033578065.1 Thermoleophilia bacterium | reverse complement strand
GTGAACGCCTTCGCCGAAGCGTACGGCGTCGGAAGCTGGGGCTTCGCCCTGCTCGCCCTCGATGTCCGCGGCCACGGTGAGTCGGGCGGGCTCGTCACCGTCGCCGGCTCCCGCGAGGTGGCGGATGTCCGCGTCGTCCGCGACTGGCTCGCTGCTCGCCCCGAGGTCTCGGACACCGCGATCGGAGTCTGGGGCATCTCGTACGGAGGAGGGATCGCCCTCAACTCGCTCGTCGCCGGCGTCCCCTGGCGTGCGGTGGTCGTCGTCGAGACGTGGACCGACCTCGCCGACGCGCTCGTGCCGCAGGGGCTCCTCAAGTCGGGGCTCGCCGCTGCGCTCCTCGGCTCGGTTCCCGAGAGCCGCCGCGATCCGGCCCTGAGCGCGCTCCTCACGTCGGCGCTCGCCGGACGCCCCGCTCCCGTCCTCTCCTGGGCGCGGGAGCGCTCGAGCCTCGAGCGGCTGGGAGCGGTCTCGACGCCGGTGCTCCTCGCGCAAGGCCGGCGCGACTTCCTCTTCGGCTTCGACCAGGGAGCGCGGGCCTTCCAGCGGCTGCGGGGCCCGAAGGCCCTCTACCTCGGGCTCCACGGGCACACGCCCTCGACCTTCCCCGCAGCCGACACGGCCCTCCTCATGGAGCGAACGCGTGCCTGGTTCGACTGCCACCTGCGGAGCGTCCTCTGCGACTCCGCTCGGCGCGTCGTGCACGTCGTTCCCGAGACGTTCCGGGGGCAGGCGCTGCGCCTGACCGCGCTGCCTCCGACGCGGAGCACGACGTTCGCTCTCCCGGGGGTGACGACGATCGCCCAGAGAGGCGAGGTCGTGCGCGCGACCGCTCCCCTTCGGAGCGCGATCGAGATCTTCGGCTCCCCGACCGTCACGACGTCCGTCGCTGCGAGCGGCGGCTGGTCGCGACTCGTCGCGGTGCTCACGGCCCGTACCCCGCAGGGGCGGGAGCTCGTCGTCAGCACCGGCGGAGTCCCGACCCGGCCGGGCGCGCAGCGCGTCACGATCCGCCTCGTCGCGCAGGCGACGACCATCCCGCGGGGTGCGCGACTGACGCTCACGCTCGCGTCCTCGTCGACCGCCCAGGCGAGCTCGAACCTCCTCTACCTCGACCTCCCGATGCCGCCGAGCGCGCGGCTGCGGGTGGGCCCGGCCATCCTCAGGCTCCCCGTCCTGCGCACGGGGAAGACGAGCTAGGACGGCCGCGCTCGCTGGCGTCCTTGGCGCCTTCCCCGCGCACCGCGGAGAGCGCGATCGTCCGAAGGGAGGTCGCCGCACGACCGACTCGCGGTCTGCAACGATCGGGACCTGACCCCACCTCGCATCCGGCTCGGGATCTGCAGCTTCGCCGATGAGGGCCTCGTCAAGACGTGGTATCCGCGCGGCGTCTCCACCCCGAAGGCGCGCCTCGCGTACTACGCCGAGCGCTTCGACACGGTGGAGGTCGATTCGCCCTACTACCACCTCCCCGAACCCGCCGTGACCGCCCGCTGGGCGCAGCGCACGCCGCCGGCGTTCGTCTTCCACGTGAAGGCGCACGCCTCGATGACGCACCACGAGCCCGCCGAGCAGGTCGCGGCCTTCGCCGCCTTCCGCGCCGCGCTCGAGCCGCTCGAGCGCTCCGGGAAGCTGCGCGGGATCCTCCTCCAGTACCACCCGCGCTTCGTGAAGTCCGCCGCCGCGAAGGCCGAGCTCGCGCGCGTGCGGAAGCTCCTCGACCCGCTCGTGCCGCTCGTCGAGTTCCGTCACCGCTCCTGGCTCGAGGAGGCCGAGCGCGCCGACACGCTCGCCTTCCTCGAGCGCCACGGGCTCGCGTACGTCTCCGTCGACGCGCCGCCGACGCCGGCCTCGAACGTCGTCCCGCCGATCGCCGCCGCGACCCACCGCGTCGCCTACGTCCGCTTCCACGGCCGCAACGTGCGCACGTGGAACATCCGCTCCGAGCGCTCCTCCGACCGCTTCGACTGGCTGTACTCCGCCGAGGAGCTCGCGGAGTGGGTGCCGAAGCTCGCGATGCTCGCCGAGCGAGCCGACGAGGTGTACGCGATGTTCAACAACAACCGGGACGACTTCGCGCCGCGGAGCGCGATGCTCCTCCGCGGCCTGCTCGACGAGGCGGGCGTCCCGGCCTCAGGCGGCGTCGAGCCGGCTCAGCGTACGCCCACGCTGTTCTGACACACGTCCGGGCTAGGAGACGCTCGCCGGGGAAGGTGCGATCCGAGGTGCCCTGACGCACGTGTCTAGAGTCTCCGGCGTGCGCGTCCTCTCTGTAACCCACGGCCCGAGCGTCCCCGGCGGCGTCTTCGAGGACGTCGTCCGCGAAGCCGGCCACGAGCTCGAGCGCTGGGTCGTGCCGAGCGGCGACGCGCCGCGGCCGGCCGCGGCGTACGACGCGGTCATGGTCTTCGGCGGCTCGATGCACCCCGACCAGGACGACGAGTTCCACTGGCTCAGTCACGAGGAGGCGTTCCTCCGAGCCGCGCTCGAGGCGGGCGTGCCGATGCTCGGCGTCTGCCTCGGCTCGCAGATGCTCGCCCGTGCGGCGGGCGCGTGGGTGGCGCCGGCGAGGGAGCCCGAGGTCGGCTGGCTCGAGGTCGAGCTCACCCCGGCGGGACGCTCGGACCCGGTCCTCGGCGTCCTCCCGCCGACGATGACGGCGTTCCAGTGGCACAGCTACACGTTCGGAATCCCCGCCGGAGGCGTCGAGCTCGCGCGGAGCCCCGTCTGCTCGCAGGCGTTCCGGGTCGGGGACGCCTGGGGGATCCAGTTCCACGCCGAGGTGACGCTCGCCATGGTGCGCGCCTGGATCGAGGAGGAGCCGCACGAGCTCGAGGATCCCAGCGGCTTCCTCGCCGAGACGGAGCGCCGGATCGCCGCCTGGAACGCGCAGGGCCGGGCGCTC
>JAVQXS010000272.1:0-2905 GCA_033578065.1 Thermoleophilia bacterium | reverse complement strand
CGAGCGCGGGTTGTCGGAGGTGACGATGACGACATCGGCGAGCTCCGCCGCGACCGCGCCCATGAGCGCCCGCTTGCCCCGATCCCGGTCGCCCCCGGCGCCGAAGACGAGGAGCACCCTCCCCTGGGCGAGCTCGCGCGCGGCCTCGAGCGCCGCGCGCAGCGACCCAGGAGCGTGCGCGTAGTCGACGATGACGGCGAACGGCTGCCCTTCGTCGACCCGCTCGAAGCGACCGGGAACCTGCCGGACGGCGGCGATCCCCTCCGCGATCTCCGCCTCGTCGAGGTCGAGGAGGAGCCCGGCGGCGACGGCGGCGAGGGCGTTCTCCGCGTTGAAGCGGCCGGGCAGCGGACACTCGATCGACATCCCGGCAGCCCGGAAGCGAGAGCCCCAGGGTCCGAGCTCGAGAGCCTCGGCCCGCACGTCGGCCTCGGCGCCGATCCCGAAGGTGACGAGCGGCGCACGGTGCGCATCCCGGAGATCGCCCGCGAGCCGCCGCCCCCACGGATCGTCGACGTTCACGGCCGCAGGCGGCGGTTGCGCTCCGGTGAAGAGACCGCGCTTCGCTTGGAAGTAGCTCTCCATCGTGCCGTGGAGGTCGAGGTGGTCCTGCGAGAGGTTCGTGAAGACGAGGACGTCGAAGCGCACACGGTCGAGGCGCCGGAGCGCGGCGCCGTGCGAGGAGGCCTCGAGCGCCACGCTGCGGTTCCCGGCAGCGAGCATCTCGCGGAGGAGGCGCTGGAGGTCGATCGCCTCCGGGGTCGTGAACGGCGCCGGACGCCGCTCGTCGCCGACCACCCACTCGACCGTGCCGACGAGTCCCGGCGACCGCCCCGCAGCAGCGAGGATCGCGTGCAGGAGGAACGCGGTCGTCGTCTTGCCATTCGTGCCGGTGACCCCGGCGACCTCGAGCTCGCGCGTCGGCTCGCCGAAGAAGACGTCTGCGGCAACCGCCATCGCCGCGCGGACGTCCGGCACGACGAGCTGAGGCACGGCGACGTCGAGCGGGCGCTCGACGACGAGCGCTCGAGCACCGCGCTCGATCGCCTCCCCGGCGAGCTCGTGCCCGTCGACGCGGGCGCCGGGGACGCAGAAGAAGAGCGTCCCCGCGACCGCTCGCCGCGTGTCGTAGGCGAGCTCCGCGATCTCGGGACGCGCCGAGCCGATCACGTCGCTCGGAGCGAGCGCGCGGATGAGCGCCTCGAGCTCCACGGCCTCAGGCTAGACGACGCCGCCGACTCAGCCGCGTTCCCGAGAGGCCTGCGGCGCATCCGGCGGAATCTCGAGGTGCTGGAGGTTGAAGCGGGCGATCTCGCGGAAGGCGGGCGCCGCGACGACGCCGCCGTAGATCGACGCGCTCGGCTCGTCCACGACGACCATGATGACGAGGCGCGGCTTCGTCGCTGGCACGAGACCGACGAACGAGGCGACGTAGCGAGAGGTCGAGTAGCGGCCGCTCGGCTCGATCTTCGCCGCGGTGCCGGTCTTCCCCGCGACCGTGTAGCCGGGGATCGCCGCTTCCGTCCCCGTCCCCTCGAGGACGACCCCGCGGAGCATGTCGAGCACCTGCCGGGAGACCTCCTGCGAGACGATGCGGCGGCCGCGCCCTCGCTCCACGGGCCTCCCGTCGATGCGTGCGACGAGATGAGGACGGACGAGGATGCCCCCGTTCGCGATGGCAGCGTAGGCGCGCGCCATCTGGATCGGCGTGACCGCGATCCCGTGCCCGATCGGCACCGTCCCGATCGTCGACCCTGACCACTCCTCGAGCGGGAGCACGAGGCCGGGCGACTCGCCCGGGAAGTCGATCCCCGTTCGCCGCCCGAAGCCGAAGCGGTCGATCCAGGACGCGAGGTTCCCCGGTCCAAGCCGCTGCGCGATGGTGATCGTCCCGACGTTCGACGAGTACTCGACGATCTCGCGCACCGACCACCACCTCGTCCCACGAGGATGAGCCTCGCGGATCACGCGATCCGCAACCCGGATCGTGGGCGGCAGACGGAGCGTCGTCTCCGGCGTGACGACCCCCTCCTCGAGCGCCGCCGCGACGGTGACGAGCTTGAAGGTCGAGCCGGGCTCGTACGTGTCGGTGACGGCCCGGTTCCGTCGTCGCTCGGGATCGGTTGAGGGGAAGCGGTTCGCATCGAACCCGGGCGCCACCGCCATCGCGAGGATCGACCCGTCGTGGGGATCCATGACGATCGCCGACGCACCCCGCGCGCCGACGCGGCGTACCGTGTCGCGAAGGACCCTCTCGGCGTTCGCTTGGATGACGTGGTCGATCGTGAGCCGGACGTTCCGGCCAGGCCGCTCCGGCGTCGAGGAGACGACGTCGAGGGCCCGTCCCGCAGGATCCTTCACGATCGTCCGCGACCCCGGCTTCCCCGCGAGCACCCTCTCGAGCGCGCGCTCGAGCCCCTCGAGGCCGACGTTGTCGACCCCCGCGTACCCGAGGACGTGGGCGGCCACGGAGCCCTGGGGGTACGTGCGGAGCTCCTCTGGGTACGCCCCGACCCCTGCGAAGCCTCGCTCGAGGAGCGCGCGGGCAGCTGCCGGGTCGGCCTTGCGGGCGATGAACACGAATCCCCGCGTCCGATCGACGAGCTCGGGGAAGAGCGTGGCCGGATGGATCCCGAGCGTCTCCGCCGCCGCGAGCGTCAGGTCGCGAGGGCGGTCGACCTGCCGCGGGTTCGCGTACACGGTCAGCGCCTGCCGTCCGATCGCGAGCGGCTCACCGTTGCGGTCGAGGATCGTGCCCCTCGGCGCCGGGACGGCGACCGTCTCCCGGTGCTGCTCTACCGCCATCGCCGCGAAGGCATCGGCGCGGACGACCTGGATCCAGAACGCGCGGCCGAGAGCAGCGGCGAGGAGCCCGAAGAGGACGAGAGCGAGGAGGAGGATTCGA
>JAVQXS010000271.1:0-2922 GCA_033578065.1 Thermoleophilia bacterium | reverse complement strand
GAGGACCCGATCGAGCGCGCGTTGGTCGGAGGCATCGAGGCCGACGAGCGCGTCCGCGATCTCCCCGTTCACGTGCCCGACGGCGCGGAGCACGCCCTTGCCGAGGTACGCGGCCGGGTCGCCGTCGCGGAGCTCGACCGCCTCGTGCTCGCCGGTCGAGGCCCCGGAGGGGACCGCCGCCCGCCCGAGCGCCCCAGACACGAGGCGGACGTCCACCTCCACCGTCGGGTTGCCGCGGGAGTCGAGGATCTGTCGTCCGTGCACCGCCGCGATCGCCGTCATCCGCGCTCCTCCTTCGCCTCCTCGTAGTACGCGTCCTGCCTCTCGAGCCCGAGCGCCCGCCAGTCCTCCCCCCGCTCGGCGGCGAGCGCAGAAGCGCGCTCGACCCGAGAGACGAAGCGAGCGACCGCCTGCCGCAGCGCGAGCTCGGGATCGACGTTGAGGCGGCGGGCGACGTTCACGGCCGAGAAGAGGAGGTCTCCCAGCTCGTGCACGAGGACGGGATCGGGCTCCGTCTCGGGCGCGGGAGCGCCGGTCCGCTCGACCGCCATCTCGAGCTCGCCGAGCTCCTCTCGGAGCTTCGCGAGCGGCCCCGAGACGTCGTCCCAGTCGTAGCCGACGGCGGCCGCGCGCCGTTGCGCCTTCCGCGCGAGGAGGAGCGCGGGCAGCGTCTCCGGCACGTGGTGGAAGATCCCCACGCGGCCCTCCTCCTCCGCCTTCAGCGCCTCCCACCGCTCGCGCACCCGCGCCGCCGTCCGCGCCTCCGCCTCCCCGAAGACGTGCGGATGCCGACGGACGAGCTTCTCCCGGACGGCGCGGGCGATCGACTCGAGGTCGCCGGCGCCCCGCTCCTCGAGGAGGAGCGCGAGGAAGAGGACCTGGAACAGGAGGTCGCCGAGCTCGCCGTGGAGGGCGGCGTCGTCGGCTGCGAGCGCGGCGTCGGCCACCTCGTACGCCTCCTCGACCGTGTGCGGGACGATCGTGCGCTCCGTCTGCTCGCGGTCCCACGGGCACTCGCGGCGAAGGCGACGCGTGAGCTCGTGGAGGTCGAGGAGCGCCTCCGCCAGTCCCATGGGAGGAACGCTACTCCGTCTCGGTCTCTTCGGGATCCTCCGGGAGCGCGGGGGGCTCGTACCCGGCCGCGTAGCGGACCTTGCCCTGGTAGCGACGCTCGAGGTCGGCGATCCACTCGCGCATGCGCTCGTTCCGCCGCTCCTGGAGGAGCGTCTGGCGGATCGACTCACGGACGTCGTCGAGCTTCGTCGTGCGCCCCTTGCGCACGGGCGAGAGCGCCTGGATGACGTGGTAGCCGTACTCCGTCCTCACCGGTCTCGAGAGCCCGTTCACAGGCAGCGAGAACGCCGTCTTGTCGAAGGCGGCGACGGTCTGCCCGCGGGAGATCGTGAGCTTTCCGCCCTGATCCTTGCTCCCTGGATCGGCGGACTTGCGCCTCGCGAGCTCCGCGAAGTCCGCTCCCGCGCGGAGCTGGCGGTAGATCTCGTCCGCCTTCTCCTTGCTGCGCGCGTAGTCGACCTGCCCGTCCGAGCCCTTCTCCGCGATGAGGATGTGACGGACGTCGCGCGAGTCAGGCGTCTGGTACTGGGCCTGGTTCTGCGTGTAGTAGAGGAGGATCTCGTCCTCGCCCACCCGGACGTCCTTCGTCACCGCCTCGAAGAGCTTCTGCGAGAGGACGGAGGCGCGAAGCGTCTCGCGGAAGGTGGCGATGGTGAGGCCCTGGTCGGCGAGCGCCTTCTCGAGCTCGGCCCGATCGCCGTCGTAGCGGGTGCGGACGACCTCCGCGAACGCCCGGTCGATGTCGCGCTCCGTGACCTCGACCCCGAGCTTCTCGGCCTCCTGCTCGAACTCCTCGCGCTGGACGAGGTAGGCGAGGTACTGCTGCTGGATCGACTGGTACTCGGGCGTGCCGACCCTCGGGAACTCGCGGTCCTGCGCCTCGTACGCCTTCTTCGCGATGCCGATGAGCTCGTCGAGCTCGGCCTTCGTGATCTCGACCCCGTTCACCACGGCGACTGCGCCCTCGGGGACGCCCTCGGAGCCGCCGCAACCCGAGGCGGCGAGCGCGAGCATCGCGCCGAGAACGGCGGCTGTCGTCCGGAGAGGTCGCATCGGGGCCGCGGTCGTTATAGCCGAGGGGGTGTTAGGCACGCGTTGCGACGCGTTCGCGGTCCGCGATGCCGTTCCCGCGACGGGCACGCGCCTCGGTGTCAGGCGGCCATCCGCGCCCCGGCGACGAGCTCGGGGAGCGCGAGCGCCTCCTCGAAGCTCTCGACCCGGAGCGACACCTCGCGCCGCTCCGTCGAGTAGATCGCCGTCGGCCGCAGCTCGCGGAGGGCGCGCACCTCCGCCGAGCCGAGGGCGAGAGGGCCGATGACGACGCGGCCGCCGCGGAAGATGAGGTAGCCGGCCCCGAGCCGGGCGAGCTTGAGCTTCGCCTCCTGGATCGCGAAGAGGTTCGCGACCGGCTCGGGGAGCGGCCCGTACCGGTCCTCCGTCGCCGCCCGCAGCTCGCGGAGCTCGTCCTCGTCCTCGACGAGCGCGATCCGGCGGTGGAGGTCGATCTTCAGCGCCTCCGCGGCGACGTAGGACGCGGGCACGTACGCGTCGACGCTCGCCTCCACGCGCACTGGCCGCGCCGCCACTCGGCGCTCGCCGGAGAGCTCCGCGACCGCCTCCTCGAGCAGGTCGACGTAGAGCTCGAAGCCGAGGGCGGCGACGTGACCCGACTGCTCGGGCCCGAGGAGATCGCCCGCGCCGCGGATCTCAAGGTCACGCATGGCGATGCGGAAGCCCGCCCCGAGCTCGGTGTGGTCGGCGAGCGTCGCGAGCCGCGCCCGCGCCTCCGGGGTCAGCTCCGCCGCATCCGGGTAGAGGAGGTACGCGTACGCGAGCGCGTCCGAGCGG
>JAVQXS010000270.1:0-2961 GCA_033578065.1 Thermoleophilia bacterium | reverse complement strand
CGTCGTCTAAGCGCTCCACCTCGTGTGCCCTCTTCGGGAGGGCGTGATCGCCGAACTGGCGGTTGTGCGCGAGCGCTAGGAGCCGACGCACCTCGCGCTCGCGCTCGACGCCCTCGGCGTCCTGACCCTCAGCGTGATCGGCGTCGTCGTGCATCGCGCGGCGAGTCTAGCCCGCGCGGCGCACGCGACGCACTCCGCCTACCTCGGCACGGGCATCTGGATCCGGTCGAGGAGACGGACGCCCCGCCCGTAGGCGCTGATCGCGGCGGGGAGCGCTCCCCGCTCGAGCTCGTCCGCGCTGAGCTCGATCGCGAACTCCCCGTTCGGTCCGAGGGCCGTGCGGGAAGCGCTCCCGTCGGATCGCGTCAGCGCGACGGCGCTGATCTCGGGTGCAGCGACGCCGAGCACGACCATGTTCGAGAATCGCTCCGGGCCGCCCTCGAAGTTGACGGAGAAGACGAGCTTGCGACGGGCGAAGAGGCCGCCTTCGACGCACGTGGAGCCCTGCGCTCCAGAGTGGACCTCGTGATCGACGAGGCAGGTGTGCCCGCCCACGGTCTCGACCGTGTGGAGCCGGAGCGCCCTCCCGCGCGAGAGCCGGATCTCGGCGAGCTCCGTTCGCGTGCCGGGCTTCGTCCGGATGGTCTCAGGGGGCAGCGGCGCGTCCCCGACCGACTGGCCAGGAGCAGCGACCTCCTGCCCGAGCGAGAGGTCGGGCTCGTCGCCCTCGCGTGCGACGAGGGCAGCGACGCCAAGGCAGGCGGCTCAGAGCGCCCAGAAGATGATGGCCGTTCTCACGATCTCCTGCTTATGCGCACTGGGCGGTCTCGAGGATGGCGAAGCACCCGCCCTGGTACGTGACGCTGCTCGAGTTCCGGCAGTGCGGCTTCTTCACGAACGCGCGCCGCTCGGAGAAGGAGAGCTGCCGCGTCAGGAGGCCGAGCCCTTGCTTTCCCTAGTGTCAGCGTCCGCCCAGGTCGATGCACGTGATCAGACCGTACGCCCCTGGGCCCGTCGAGAAGGTGTTCTCCTTCCAGTAGCCGCACCGCTCGTAGAAGCCGCCGTACATCTCTCCCGGGGAGAACCCCTCACCCGGCCGGCTGTATCCGTGGAACTCGTCCCTCGCCAGCGCCGTCCCAACGCCGAAGGCGGCGAGCGCGGCGACGAGGCAGGCGGGGCGATCGACAGGCGTCGTCTCATGGTGTTCCTCGCTTCCGCGGGCGGCTCGACAACGGTTCGTGCCCCCTCTAGCGGATGGCGCACGCCCCGACAGGTGGCCGATTCGGCCTCTGTCTCGATGGGACGTGTCTTAGAGCCACTGCGGATCCACGTCTACGACGGCCGAGAGCCCGTCGCGACGCATCGCCGGCGCCGCGGCGGCGAGCAGCGCGGCCGCGCGCCGAGCGAGGGCGCGCGGCGCGCTCGTCTTCGCGAGCAGCTGCGCGCGGTAGCGGCCGCGAAGTCGGAAGAGCGGCGCGGGCCCAAGGAGCGTCACGCCCGGGAGCGCGAGCGCGTCCCGCAGCTCTCGGAGCGCTCGCAGGGCCAGGTCCAGCTCGGGCCCCGCGACGACGAGCGCAACGAGATGGGAAAATGGCGGGTACTGGAGCTCCTGGCGACGCGCGAGCTCCTGCTCGAGGAAGCCGGCGACGTCGTGTCGGGCTGCATAGCGTACGGGCGTCGAGTCCGGCTGGAAGGTCTGGACGAGCACCCGGCCGGGAGCGTCCCGTCCGCTCCGGCCCGCGAGCTGCGTGAGGAGCTGGAACGTCCGCTCCTCGGCGCGGAAGTCGGGCAGCGCGAGTCCGACGTCCGCATCGACGACCGCTGCGACCTCGACCCCGGGGAAGTGGTGCCCCTTTGCGACCATCTGCGTGCCGAGGAGGACGGCCGATCGCGCGGAGGAGAAGCGTCTGAGCATCTCGTGGAGCGCGTCCGGCGAGCGCGCCGTGTCCGCGTCGAGGCGGATGCGCTCGAGCCCGGGCAGTCGACGGGCGAGCTCCGCCTCGAGCCGTTGGGTCCCCGCCCCGACCCGGGCGAGCTCGGCCGACCCGCACGCAGGACAGGTGGCCGGAAGCGGCTCCGAGAAGCCGCAGTGGTGGCAGTGCAGGAGTCCGTCGGCGTGCAGCGTGAGCGCGACGTCGCAGCTCGCGCAGCGCCGCGACCGCCCGCAGGCGCGGCAGTGGATCGCCCCCGAGAGGCCTCGGCGATTGATGAGGAGGACAGCCCGGCCTCCCCGCTCCTCGACTCCCGAGAGCTCGGCGAGGAGCGGCGCCGAGAGCGGGTAGCCCGCCTCCCGGCGGAGGTCGATGACGCGCACGGTCGGCAGCGGCGCGCCGATGCGCGCCCGGAGCTCGGCTCGCGGTAGCCGTGCCCAGCTCTCCGCACGGGGCGTCGCGCTCCCGTAGACGACGACGGCTCCCTCGAGCGCAGCTCGCTTCGCCGCCACCGTCCGCGCGTCGTAGCGGGGATCCGACTCGTGCTTGTACGACGCGTCGTGCTCCTCGTCGCAGACGATGAGACCGACCCCCGGCACCGGAGCGAAGACGGCAGAGCGAGCGCCGACGACGATGCGCGCTTCGCCGGAGCGTAGTCGGTCGCGCTCGTCGCGCCGCTCGGCCTCGGTGAGCCGGGAGTGGAGGATGGCGACGCCCTCTCCGAACCGCGCCGCGAAGCGTCCGAGCGTCTGCGGCGTGAGCGCGATCTCGGGCACGAGCACGATGGCGGCCCGCCCTCGCTCGAGAGCTGCGGCGCACGCTCGCAGGTAGACCTCGGTCTTCCCGCTTCCGGTGGGGCCATGGAGCAGGAGGTGGCCGCCGCCTGCCTCGAGCGCGGCAACGATCTCCTCCACGGCGGCGTCCTGCTCGGGGGTGAGCTCCGCCGGCGCGGGCTCGCCCGGGCGCAGCGCCCGCGCTTTGCGCCGCGCGCTCACCGCCCGACGGGCCCGCTCGTTCGGGGCGACGAGCG
>JAVQXS010000269.1:0-2973 GCA_033578065.1 Thermoleophilia bacterium | reverse complement strand
GTCCGCACCGCGCTCGCCGTCGTCGATCGCGAGGAGGGTGGCGCGGACGCGCTCGCCCGGCTTGGGGTGCGGCTCCGGCCGCTCTTCCGCGCCTCGGAGCTTCTCGGGCTTCGAGAAACCGCCGGAAAAGGGCATGGTTAAGCCAAAGGCGTCGGAGGGCTGGTAGGGTCCTCCGGTCCCGTTCGCATCCAACCCAACGTAGGAGGAGGGACAGTGACCAAGCAAGACTTCGTTGCGGCCGTCGCAGATCGCGCCGGGATGTCCAAGAGCGACGCGAGCGCCGCCCTCGACGCCGTCCTCGACACGATCACGGACGCGCTTCGCAGGGGCGAGTCGGTGACGTTCGCGGGCTTCGGCAAGTTCTCGACCTCGCGGCGCGCCGCCCGGCAGGGCGTCAACCCACGCACGGGCGAGAAGGTGAGCATCCCGGCCACGACCGTTCCGAAGTTCTCCGCCGGGAGCCAGCTCAAGGCGGCCGTGAGGGGCTAGCCCCAGGCGCCCACTCTGGCAGGTTTCGCGAGGGGCCGCAGCGCGGCCCCTCGTCGTTCCCGTCGCTCGCCGGCGCCTCCACGGCGGCGCGCTCCCGCGCGTCCTCCCGCCTTGAAGCGAACACGTGTTCGTACTACGCTCTCCCGCGTGCAGCTCGCCTTCGACGCCTCCGATCGGCTTGTGGAGCTCGTCGAGCGACGCCACGGCGCGGTCGGCGCCGAGGAGGCCGCGCGCGTCCTCTTCGCTCTCGAGCGCGTCCCCGCGGCGCTCGCCCGGTCGTTGCTCGCCGACGTCGTCGCGGGCGACGCCCGGCTCGCCTGGTCGGGCCCTCGCGTCGTCGCAGCCGGGCAGCGAGCGCTCGACGTCCCCCTCGAGGAGGTCGAGCTCGCCGTCGTCGATCTCGAGACGACCGGGCTCTCCGCCCGACGCGACCGCATCTGCGAGCTCGCCGCCGTCCGCGTCGTGTCCTTCGAGCTCCGCGAGACGCTCGAGACGCTCGTCGATCCTCGGGTCGACCTTCCGGCGGCGGTGAGCGCGCTGACCGGGATCTCGCCGCAGGCGCTCCGCCGCGCGCCCTCGGTGGACGTCGCGGTGCAGCGGCTTCGCGCCTTCGTCGGTGGCTCCCCGCTCGCCGCGCACAACGCGCGCTTCGACCTCGCCTTCCTCGACTGCGTCGTCGAGCGGCTCACGGGGAGGCGGATCGCCTCTCCGGTGCTCGATACCGTCTGGCTCGCGCGCCGCCTGCTCGCAGGGCGCGCCGAGCGGTGCTCGCTCGCCGAGCTCGCGCGCTTCTTCGGGACGAGCGCGACGCCGTGCCACCGGGCGCTCCCGGACGCGCTCGCGACGGCAGAGGTCCTCGTCCGCCTCCTCGGGCTCGCTCAGGAGCGCGGCGCTCGCACGCTCGCCGACGTGCTCGAGCTCTCGGCTCCGCGGGAGCGCCGGCTGCATGGCAAGCGCTCGCTCGTCGCCGGGGCGCCCGCGCGCCCCGGCGTCTACCTCTTCCGCGATCGGGAGGGAACCGTGCTCTACGTCGGAAAGGCTCGCGACCTTCGCGCGCGCCTGCGCTCGTACTTCGGCGGCGCCCGCCAGCGACCGGCGATCGAGGCCGCGCTCGGAGCGCTCGCCCGCGTCGAGTGGCGCGTGCTCGGCTCGGAGCTCGAGGCCGCGCTCGAGGAGCTGCGGCTCCTCCAGGAGCTGCGGCCGCCGGCGAACGCGCGCGGGACGAGGCCCGACCGCGCGCTCTACCTCGCTCGTGCGAACGGGCGCTGGCGCGTCGTCTCCGAGCCGACGCCGCTCGGGCCGGTTCCGAGCAGGCGACGCGCCCTGCTCGCCGCCCGCGCGCTCGACCGCCTCAGGGTCACCGATCCGGCGGCAGCGCTGCCGCCGCTCCGCGACCGGCTCCGAGCGCTCGCCCGCGCGGAGCGCTTCGAGGACGCCGCGCGCCTCCGCGACCGGATCGCGGCGCTCGAGGAGGTGCTCGAGCGGGCGAGGACGCTCGAGCGGCTCCGCTCGGCGCGCCTGTGCGTCCTCGCTCCATCCGGCCAGCCGGGCCTCCGGCGGGCGTTCTTCGTCGCCGGCGGGCGCATCGTGACCGTGCGCACGCTCCAGCCCGGACGTGCGGGAGCGCTCGAGGTGCGAACGGGCCTCGCGCTCGCCGCGGAGGCAGCGGCGGCGCCGTCGTTCGAGGCTGCCGATGCTCATGCCCTCCTCGTGCTCGACGGGTTCCTGCGGCATCCGGCCCCAGAGCTCCAGGTGGTCCCGCTCGCGGAGGAGGCAATCCTCGCTGCCTGATCCCGTCAGGGATAGCCTTGCCTCGTGAGCGATGGGGCCGTACGCGCCTTCGCTGACCGGCTGGCGGACGCCGTGGCCCGCAAGCGCAGCCAGCTCGTCGTCGGGCTCGATCCGCGCCTCGATCTCCTGCCCATGGAGCTGCGAGGGGAGGCCGTCCTCGGACGGGCGGCGGCAGCGTCGGCGGTGGCCCGCTTCTGCAAGGGGATCGTGGACGCCGTCGCTCCCTACGTCGTCGCCGCGAAGCCGCAGTCCGCGTTCTTCGAGGCGCTCGGCGCAGACGGCGCCCGCGCCTTCGAGGAGGTGTCCTCCGCCGTCCGCGCAGCTGGGCTCCTCGTCATCGCGGACGTGAAGCGTGGGGATATCGGCCCGACGGCCCGGGCGTACGCGGAGGCGTACCTCGCGCCGCGCGAGGAGGGACCACCGCTCGCCGATGCGATCACGGCGAGCCCCTTCCTCGGCCCGGACGCCGTCGAGCCCTTCCTCGCCGCCTGTCGCCGCCATGGCTCCGGCGTCTTCTTCCTCGTCCGGACGTCGAACGCGGGAGCGGCCGAGATCCAGGACCTCGCGCTCTCCGACGGCCGCCCGCTCTGGCAGTACGTCGCCGCGCTCGTCCACGAGTGGGGCGAGGCGCTCGTCGGAGAGGCTGGGCTCTCGAGCGTCGGGGCGGGGGTCGGGGCAACGGCGCCCCGGGCG
>JAVQXS010000268.1:0-2975 GCA_033578065.1 Thermoleophilia bacterium | reverse complement strand
ACACGTCGCCCGTGTCGCCGATCCGTCTCCCGTTCACGGTCAGCTCAGGCACGGGGCGATGGTACTCGGAGCGGCCGACCTCCAGGGACAGGAACGCCCCTGGGCGCGCGGCGACCGAGCGCCGAGGTGCAGGGGCGCTCAGGACGACGGCAACGGCTCGAGGCGGAAGAGCACGACGTCCCCGGCCTCCTCGCGCTCGACCGGAAGGCCTGCGATCGGACGCCTCGCCACCTCCTCCCAGAAGGTGCCCTCCGCACGGGCGCTGTGGAGGAGCACGGTGCGCACCCCCAGCGTGCGGAGCGCGGCCACGGACTCGGCATCGGGGAAGGAGACGGCGGTCTTCCGCAGACGGTCGTACGCGTCGGGATCGAACCCACCTGCGCCGTTGACGATCTCTGGGAAGCCTTCGATCGACCAGTAGCTGTAGGTCGAGTCGTCGACGAAGCCCGCGGGCAGGTGGAAGAGCGGAGGCGTCGCGAGCCTCTGCGCCGCCGGGACGGGCGGCACCGTCGGGTGGGCGAGAGGGCCGAGCCCCTCGGCCAGCACCGCCGCAACGAGGACGGCGCCGGTGGTCGCCGGCAGCGTCCGCGCGAGCCGACGCTGCGAGGCGCCGACTCGCGCTCGCAGCCGCCGGAGGATCACGCACAGCCCCGCACCGGCGAGGAGGGCGAGGCCGAGCGAGGTGAGGGTGTTGATGCGGCCGGGAGCCCGAACCGCGTCCCATCCAGGAGCGAAGTCGTGGAGGAGCCGGAAGGGCGTGAGGTACCGCTCCAGTCCTTCGACGTCTCGCACCCCGAGCGAGAGGAGCGCGCAGAGGACGACGCCCGCAGCCAGGCCGATGCGCAGCCTGCGCGCGTAGACGCCTCCGAGCGCCCCGACGAGGGCGAGGAGCGAGATCGTGAGGCCAGGGAAGAGGCTCATCTCGTCCGGTGCCGAGAGCGGCGCGCGCGCGCGCGCGGAACGATGCGTCGCCCCAGAGCCAGCTCTGCGACGGTGCCGCGAGGAAGCTCCGGAGCCTCGGCGAGAACGACTCCACCACCTCGGGCGTGCGCTCCGCCTCGGGGAAGGCCTCGACCCCGCGGAGGTACGGACGCCCGAGGAGCGCAGTAGTGACGAGGAGGCGGTGCGCCCCTCGGCGAACGAGCGGCGGCGACAAGAGGAGCGCGAGCGCCACAGGGACGTAGGCGAGCTGGAGCCCGAGCGTGAAGTCGAGCGTCATCTGTCAGACGGCGACGAGCCAGCCGGCGAGGACGAGGCCGGGACTCCCGCGCCCATAGCCGCGAGCGAGGAGGAAGAGCGCGAGGACGAGCCCCCCGGCGGAGATCACGTGCAGGTGCCGTTCTGGGCGAGCTTCCAGGGGGCGTAGGCGAAGGCGGCGCCCGCGGCCACGCCTCCGAAGGGCCCGGTGCCCAGCTCGCGCGCGAGGAGGTAGGCCGCGAGGAAGGCGAGCGCGTAGGAGCCGAGGAAGAGGAGGTTGTAGACGACGAGGGCCGCGGTGGGCCCCATCTGCGCGACGAGCCCCGCGCGGGCGCGTAGCCGAGGAGGGCGTCCGTGAAGGCGAGCGTGTCGGGGTACGGCCAGAACGTGTTCGCCTGCCAGAGCTCGAGCGGGCCGCGCAGGAGCGCGTGGCCGATCCACGCCACCTGCCAGGTCTGGAGCAGCGGATCCCCGAGGTCCTTCGGGATGTCCGTGGAGAGGCGGAGCACGAGCGGCCACGTCATCGCGACCGCGAGCGCGACGCCCCCGAGCGCGGCGAGCGCGACCTCGCTGCGGGAGAGTCCTGGACTGCTCGTCACGGCGCTGCGCAGCGTGGCCTCCGCGAGGGATCTCGCTCTCGCCCCTGACTTGCGGCAGACCGGACTCCCCGACCACCCCTGCTCCGGACTAGCGTCGATGTGGCTGCAACGTCGTCCACGGACACTGGGTCGAATCGCCCTCGACTCCCCTACCGCTCTCCGCGTCGTCTCGCGGACCGCTCGCCCGACGTCGATCCCGTCGTCTCGCGGTAGGCCTCGATGGTCGCGCGGGTCGCTCGCTCCCAGGAGAAGCGCTCGCGCGCCCGCTCCCGCGCGGCCGCCCCAAGGCGGAGACGAAGCTCCCGGTCGGCAAGCAGGCGCTCGAGCGCCTCGCGGAGCGCATCGGGCTCGCCCGGTGGCACGAGCAGGCCGGTCACCCCATCCTCGACGGCATCGAGGAGACCCCCGACCGCAGAGGCGACGACGGGGCGGCCGTACGCCATCGCCTCCCGCGCGACGACGCCGTAACCCTCTCGGCGCGAGGGGCAGGCGACGACCGCAGCGCGCTCGTAGTAGGAACCGAGCGCGCTCGGAGGGACGAACCCGACCGCGTCCGGCACCCGGTCACGGAGCGGCCCGTCACCCACGATGACGCGTCGCATCCCCTCGGTCGCTGCCGCAAGCTCACGGATCCCCTTCTCCTCGGAGAGCCGACCGACGTAGAGGACGTGCGGCGGCTCCTCGGGCTCCCCGACCCGCGCCGGGAGCGCCACCCCGGGGGCGACCACCCGAACCCCCCGCGCGCCGAGCGCGCGCGCCTCCTCTGCGAGGGCGCGCGAGGGACAGAGGACGAGGCGCGCTCGCCGCAGCAGCCAGCGGAACGCCCACGGCGCCCGCCGGGCCATCTCGACGTCCGTCCCCCAAAGCTGGACGACGTACGGCCTGCCGGTCACGAGCGCTGGCATCGCGGAGGGGAGCCAGTGCGCGTGGACGAGGTCGGCGCCGCGGGCGGCTCGGCGAGCGGCGAGCGCGAACGAGGCGAGGAAGAGCGGGAGGAGCGCGCTCCTCCACGGCCGCCGCCGGAGGTTCCCGACGATGCCGTCCCCGTACGCGATCCCGAAGTGCCGGACGGAGGCCGGAGACACGACCTCGACCTCGGCTCCCGCCCGTCGGAGCTCCTCGACCGCGTCTCGGACGAATGCCCCCGCGACGTCGTCCGGCCCGCGGGGGTAGGACGTC
>JAVQXS010000267.1:0-2977 GCA_033578065.1 Thermoleophilia bacterium | reverse complement strand
CTCGGTCGACCGCGTCTCCGACCACGTCGGCTGGGCGCGCGACATCGAGGAGACGCAGGGCGCAGCGCCCAACTACCCAATCATCGCCGACGGCGACTACACGGTCTCGAAGCTCTACGGGATGCTCCCGGCGGAGGTCGAGGGCGACCCGGGCGAGCGGACGCCTGCCGACAACCAGACCGTCCGGAACGTCTTCGTCATCGGCCCGGACAAGAAGATCAAGCTCATCCTCGTCTACCCGATGACGACGGGACGCAACTTCGACGAGGTGCTCCGCGTCATCGACTCGCTCCAGCTCACCGCGACGCACAAGGTGTCGACGCCGGTGAACTGGCAGCCGGGCGATGACGTCATCATCGCAGGCTCGGTCTCGAACGAGGAGGCGAGGGAGCTCTTCGGCACCTGGGAGGAGCCGAAGCCGTACATCCGGATCGTCCCGCAGCCCGAGCTCGTGCGCTGAGGAGCCATGAGCGGGCGCGCGTCTGCGGCGCGCGCCCGCTCCACCGACGCGGTCTGGGGAAGGGCGTTCTGCGGGTGGAGGGCTCCAGGTGCCGGCGCCGAGGCCGAAGCGCCCGAGCCCGGCTCGAGAGCGCTCTGCGGCGCGCGATCGGACCTCGCCGGGCCTCGGCGGGCCTCAGGGCGCACGTCGGCGGCGAGAGCCGACGACCCGCCAGGCAGTGGGGAGGAGCCCGGCGGCGAGGAAGAGCTTGACGATGTCACCGGGCACGAAGGGGTAGAGGCCGAGCTCGAGCGTCCGCTCGAGGCCGGTTCCGAGCGAGACCGCAAGCCAGGGCAGGCCGACGAGGTAGACGAGGACGTTGCCGCAGAGCATCGCCCCGAGCCCCGAGGAGAAGCTCCGATCCCAGCGGAGCTCGGCGAGGCGGCCGACGAGCGAGGCGGCGAGCGGGAAGGCGACGAGGTAGCCCCCGGTCGGCCCGGTGACGACGGCGAGGCCGGCGCTCCCCTCCGCGTACACCGGCGCGCCGAGCGCGCCGGCGAGGACGTAGAGGAGGGCGCTCGACCCGCCGCGCACGGTGCCGAGCGCCGCGCCGACGAGGAGGACGGCGAACGTCTGGCCCGTGATGGGCACGGGCGTGAAGGGGAGCGGGATCGCGACCTGCGCGGAGGCAGCGATGAGCGCCGCCCCAGCGACGACCGCTGCGACGTCTGCCGCTCGGCTCGTCGAGGGCACGAGCGTGCGCTGGAGGGCCGCGGTGGCGGTCGTCATCGGAGGGCCGCCTCCCGTCCTCGGGCGCTCGTCGGGAGCGCGGCCAGGGCGAGGGCGTCTGCGAGCGCCACGACCTCGCCGACGACGATGAGGGCGGGAGGCTCGAGCTCGGCGGCGGCTGCGGCGAGCTCCCCGAGCGGCGCGCGCACGACCTCCTGCCGCGGCGTCGTCCCCGAGGAGATGACCGCCGCTGGCGTCCTGGCCGGCTTGCCGTTCGCGAGGAGCCCCGCGACGAGCGTGCCGAGCGTCGCGAGGCCCATGAAGACGACGAGCGTCCCCGGCGCGCGGGCGAGCGCCGGGAAGTCGAGCGCGGAGGGGTCGTGCCCGGAGACGACCGTCACCTGCGAGGAGAGGCCGCGGTGCGTGACGGGGATACCCACCGCGGCTGGGACGGCGGTGAGGGAGGAGACGCCGGGGACGATCTCGCACGGCACGCCCGCGCGGGCGAGCGCGAGCGCCTCCTCGCCACCTCGGCCGAAGAGGCAGGGGTCGCCGCCCTTGAGCCGGACGACCTCGAGCCCACGGCGGCCGAGCCGGACGAGGAGCTCCCCGATCTCCTCCTGGGAGAGCGTCTCCCGGCAGATGCGAGTCGCGCCTTCGGGCGCCTCTGCGACGAGCTCGGGCGCGACGAGCCGGTCGTACACGAGCGCGTCGCAGCGGCGGACGAGCTCGAGGCCTCGAACCGTGATGAGTCCCGGGTCTCCCGGGCCCGCCCCGACGAGGTAGACGCTCACGGCAGCGACCTCGCGACGAGGTCGGCGAAGAAGGCGCGTCGCTCCTCGTACGTCGCGAAGCGCTCCTTCGCCCACGGGCGGAGCTCGCGCAGACGCCGCGCGAGCTCGGCGTGCTCCTCCGTCACGATGGCGGCGATCTCGTCGCGCAGCCGCTGCGCGAGGGCGGGCGAGGCTCCGCCGGTGGAGACGGCGACGGCGATCGGGTCGCGGCGGAGGACGGCGGGGAGGATGAACGAGCAGAGCTCGGGGCGATCGACGACGTTGCAGGGGAGCGAGCGCGCCTCCGCGTCCGCGGAGACGCGTCGGTCGAGCTCGGGGGAGGAGGTGGCCGCGATCACGAGGAAGCGCCCGTCGAGGTCGGAGGTGCGGTAGGGGCGCTCGTGGAGCTCGTCCGCGATCGTCCGGAGCGCCGGGAGGATCTCCGGCGCGACGACGGCGACGTGGGCGCCGCACTCGGAGAGCCCGCGTGCCTTCTCGAGCGCCGGCTCGGCGCCGCCGACGACGAGGCAGCTCCGACCCTCGAGGTCGAGGCAGGCGAGGTAGTAGCGCTTCTCAGCCACCGCCGCTGCCGTTCTCGATGCGGCCGAGCGCCTCGAGGACGGCCGCCTCGCCACCCTCGGTCCAGGCGGCGTTCACCTCGATGAAGGGGAGCCAGCGCTCGGGGAGCGCGGCCTCGGGGTAGATCGCCTCGACGGGGCACTCGGGCTCGCAGGCCGCGCAGTCGATGCACTCGGTCGGGTCGATGACGAGCATGCGCTCGGTCTCGTAGATGCAGTCGACGGGGCAGACCTCGATGCAGGTCTTGTCCTTCACGTCGATGCAGGGCTCCGCGATGACGTACGTCACGTCGTCTCCGTCCTCCTTCAGATGCCGATCGTCTCCAGGCGCGCTCCCTGGCGGTCGAGGCGGACCGAGAGCTCGAGCCCGCCAGCCGCGATCGTGAGCCGGTACGCGCCCGGTCCGTGCGCGTGGATGGCGAGGCGCTCGATCCTCCCGCCGGCGAGCTCGGCGAGCG
>JAVQXS010000266.1:0-2979 GCA_033578065.1 Thermoleophilia bacterium | reverse complement strand
GTCCTGCGCCAGTGGGTGAACCAGAGGAGGAGCGGCACGCGGAGGGGGCGGACGAGAGGCGCTGCGAGCACGGCGTAGATCGGGCACATGTGCGCGAGCACCGCGCCGCCTCGGAGGCCGCGGAGCTCGGAGGCGAGCGCGAGCTCGAAGCGCGCCCCCCGTGCGGCGCGGACGCGCGCGCCGAAGGCGCGGACGCGGCAGTTCCGAGGAAGGACGCCCGGGACAGCACGGTGCGCGAGGACGACCACCTCGTCGAGGAGACGGGCGAGGGCGCGGATCTTCGCCACCGTCGCGGCGAGCGCCGGGTGCTCCGGGTCGACCTCCTGGGTGATGACGACGAGCTTCGCCATCAGAAGAAGTCGGTGTCCCCGAGCGAGACCGTCCACGCCCGCGAGCGCGCGTCGAGCGGCCGAGCGAGCGCCTTGCCCACGAGGTCGAGCCGGTAGCGGGTGGGAACGAACCCGTGCCGGAGGAGGAGGCGCCGCGGGAGGCAGGGGGTCGGCACGGCGAGGAGCGCGACGCAGCCGCGTGCCTCCGCCAGCGCGGCGCGGAGCAACGACGGCGCCTCGTCGGGAGCGGCGACGAGCTCGAGGAGCACGCCGACGCGAAGGCCTCGCCAGCGCGCGCTGCCCACCACGGCGAAGCCCCCTCCCGGCACCTCGAGCCCCCGGTAGGCGCGGGGAGAGCGCAGGTACCGCCACTCGAGGTACGGGAGGCTCCGGACGACGTGGTTCGCCCATCGCGTCGCCTGCGCGACGTACGCCCGCTCGTGCCGCGCGTCGAACCGGACGAGCCTGCGCCCACGCCGTCCGACGGGAGCGAGCCGTGCCCACACGCGCCGGCGATCGATCCGCGTGAAGCCGAGCGGCCCGAGGAAGAGCTCCCTCGTCGACGCGCTCGCGAAGGCGAGGACGCACGCCGAGCCTCGGGCCCGGCCTTCGTCCTCGTGGCGCAGCTCGAGCGCCCGGAAGATCCCACGTCCTCGCGCCGCAGGGGCGGTCACCGCGTGCACCGAGAGCTGGCCGAGCACCTCCTTCCCCTCGAGCCGGAGCCGCACGAAGTGGTGGCCGGCTACCCCGACGACCTCCCCGTCCCGGAGCACGACCGAGCGAACGCTCCCCTCCGGATCGCCGTCGAACCACCAGTCGAGCTCCTCCCCCGAGAGCGCACGGTCGCCCCACGCGTCGGCGAGGAGCCGGAGGTAGTCGCCGCGGTGGGAGGGGGCGTACGGCGCGAGCGTGAACGCCTCCGTCACCGGGAGGCCGTGCCGAGCGCCGCGTTCACCGCCCGCCGGACGTGCGTCCCTGCGACCGTGTCCTTCAGGGTGATGAGGTCGCAGGCCCCGGCCAGCACGAGCTCGAAGGTCCGCGCCGGGTACGGCTCGACGTTGTAGCGCCGGAGCCGGAAGCGGTTCGTGCGCGGGCCGTTCGCCCCTGACACGGACGTGAAGGCGAGCTTGTACCCCGCCTGCTCGACGAGGCTCGCGTGCTCCGGCCGGTAGTCGGCGAGGGAGCCCTTCACGTACGCGAACGCCTCGATCTCGCGCCCGAGACGCTCCTCGAGCCGGAGCTTCGAGAGGACGATCTCCCGGAGCGCCTGGTCGAGCGAGAGCTCCGACAGCGGCCGGTGCGCGATCCCATGCGACTCGACCCGCATCCCCCGCGCCTCGAGCTCGGCGAGCTCCGCCCACCGCACCGTCGGGTTGCGGACGCCGAGTCGGACGAGCGCCTCCTCGTGCGGAAGGGGGAGCTCGTCGTCGAGGTAGCCGATCGGCACGAAGACGACCGCTGGGTAGCCGTAGCGCTCGAGGATCGGCGCCGCGTTCTCGAGGTTGTCGCGGTAGCCGTCGTCGAAGGTGATGAGCACCGCTCTCGGAGGCAACGGCGCGCTCGCGAGGTAGTGGTCGCGCACCGCGTCGAGGGTGACCGGCGTGTACCCGAGCTCGCGTAGGAGCCGCATCTGCTCGTCGAAGATGGCGGGCGGCACGGTCGTCGGGTTCGGCCAGAGGTCGTTCACCTTGTGGTACATGAGGACGCGGAGCGTCCGTTCGCCCTCCTCGAGCACCCCGACGCAGCTCGTCGCCTCGCCGAGCGCGCGGTAGACGCCGTTCTTGAGCAGCTGCTTCGCCCGATCGGCCCGCATCGGCGCGCAGTGTAGGCGCTCGCGCCGAGGACGCCCGCGCTCCCTACTCCGCCCGGCGGACGTCCTCGACGAGCCTTCGGACCCGGCGCGCGTACTCGTCGGGGGAGACGAGCCAACGCTCGGCCTCCACGCGCGCCGCCCGTCCGAGGCGCTCGGCGAGCGCGCGATCGGCGAGCACCCGGACGAGCGCCTCAGCGAGCGCTCCGGGATCCTCCGGCGGCACGAGGAGCCCCGTGACGCCGTCCCGGACGACATCGGGGATCCCGCCCACCCGGCTTCCCACGACCCCCCGACCGCGCAGCCCCGCCTCGATGACGACGCGCCCCATGCCCTCCGAGCGCGAGGGGAGGACGAGCGCGGTCGCTGCGTCGAGCGCCGACGCGACACCCTCCGCCGGGAGCTCCCGGGTCCACTCGACGCTCCCGTGCTCGTCCGCAAGGCGCGCGGCGCGGGGGGCGAGGGTGCCGTGACCGACGACGTGGAGCCGCGCGCTCGGCAAGCGTGCGACGACAGCCGGCCAGGCGTCGGCGAGAACGTCGAACGCCTTGTAGCGCTCGAGGACGCCGACGAAGAGCGCGCGCGGCTCCTCCGGGAGCGGCAGGACGGGCGTCGCCGTGAACGCCGCGAGGTCCATGTAGGCGGGGAACTCGGCGACGGGCTCCACCCCCTGCTCGCGCACGAGCCGCGTCGTGTACGCGGTGATCGTTCGGACGCCGTCCGCGTGCCGGACGGCCCAGCGCGCGAGCGCGTCCGCGTGCGGGTCGAGGAGCCTGCGAGCACGGGAGCCGTAGAGGCGCGTCGGGGCACGCCAGTCCCCGTGGAGGTCGAGGACGACCT
>JAVQXS010000265.1:0-2987 GCA_033578065.1 Thermoleophilia bacterium | reverse complement strand
GAGGAGGAGCTCCGCGCGACCGGCCGGGAGCCGAGCCAGGGCCCGTAGGGCGCCGGCGAACCGACTCGTAGAATCCAAGCATGCGCACGACCGCCGAGCTCCGCGAGGGGTTCCTCTCGTTCTTCGAGGAGAAGGGGCACCTGCGCGTGCCCTCGGCGTCGCTCGTCCCGCGCCCGGACGACCACTCGACGCTCCTCACCACCGCCGGCATGCAGCCGCAGATGCCGTACTTCCTCGGACGGGAGGAGCCGCCGGCGCCGCTGACGACGACGGTGCAGAAGTGCTTCCGCACGCCCGACATCGACGCGGTGGGGCTCGACGGCCACCACCTGACGTTCTTCGAGATGCTCGGGAACTTCTCGTTCGGGCAGTACTTCAAGGAGGGGGCGATCGCGTACGCGACGGAGTTCGTGCAGGAGCGGATGCGCCTCGACTGGGACCGGATCTGGGTGAGCGTGCACGCGGGCGACCCCCAGCTCGGGCTCGGGCCGGACCAGGTGACGATCGACCTCTGGCAGGAGGTTGGCGGCCTCCCCGCCGACCGGATCGTGCCGCTGCCGACGTCGGAGAACTTCTGGTCCGTCGGCGGCCCGGGGCCGTGCGGCCCCGACTCCGAGCTCTACTACGACTGGGGGCCCGAGTACGGCTGTGGCGAGCCAGACTGCGCGCCTGCGTGCACGCGCTGCGAGCGCTTCCTCGAGTTCTGGAACCTCGTCTTCATGGAGTACGAGCTCCACGCCGACGGCACGCTCACGCCCCTCCCCGCCCAGAACATCGACACGGGGCTCGGGCTCGAGCGTGGCGCGGCCATCCTCCAAGGCGTCCGCTCGGTGTACGAGACGGACGGCTACCGCCGGATCATGGACTGGATCGCGGCCGAGTCCGGCGTCGCCTACGGCGACTCGCCGGCGGCGACGAAGGCGCACCGCGTGCTCGCCGATCACGGGCGCGGGATGACGTTCCTCGTCTGCGACGGCGTCACTCCCTCGAACGAGGGGCGCGGCTACATCCTGCGGCGGATCGTGCGCCGGGCGGCGCAGCAGGCACGCCGCATCGGGCTCGAGGGCGTGTACCGCATCTCCCACGTCGTCGTCGAGCAGATGGCCGACGCGTACCCCGAGCTCGCCGAGCGGGCGCCGGAGATCGAGCGGGTGCTCCGGCAGGAGGAGGAGCGGTTCAGCGAGACCCTCGAGCGCGGGCTCAAGCTCTTCGAGGAGCTCGCGGGCGAGGAGACGATCTCCGGCGAGCAGGCCTTCCAGCTCGCGACGACGTACGGCTTCCCCCTCGAGCTCACGGTCGAGCTCGCGGAGGAGCGTGGCCAGGCGGTCGACGTCGACGGCTACCAGCGGGCGATGGAGCGCCACCGGGAGATCTCGCGCGGCGGCGGCGCGGCGGAGCTCCAGCGGGCGGCGGCCTTCGCGCGGAACGCGGGGTTCGAGAGCGAGTTCGTGGGCTACGAGAAGACGGACGTCCTCACGCAGATCGGCGCGCTCGAGCCGCTCGCGGGCGACCTCTTCCTCGCGAAGCTCCGGGAATCGCCCTTCTACCCCGCAGGCGGGGGGCAGGTCACCGATCAGGGCTGGATCGAGCTCGACGGCGACGCGAGCGTGCGCGCGGAGCTCGTGGAGGGGTACCGCTTCGACGGCGACCAGGCGCTCCTCTTCCGAGGCGCGGGCTTCCGCGAGGGAGACCGGGTACGCGCGGTCGTCCCCTGGAGCGTGCGCTTCCCGACGATGGCGAACCACACGGCGACGCACCTCCTCCACCGGGCGCTGCGGGAGGTCCTCGGCGAGCACGTTCGGCAGGCGGGATCTGCGGTGCGGCCGGACAAGCTCCGCTTCGACTTCACCCACGACCGCGCCCTCTCCCAGGAGGAGCGAGACGCCGTCGAGCGCGCCGTGAACGAGAAGGTTTTCCAGAACCTCCCGGTGCACGTCTTCGAGACGCCGATCGGGGAGGCGCGCCGGCTCGGCGCGACGATGCTCTTCGGGGAGAAGTACGGCGACATCGTCAGGGTGGTCGAGGTCCCGGGGTACTCGATCGAGCTCTGCGGCGGCACGCACGTCTCGCGGACGGCGGAGGTCGGTCCCTTCGTGCTCCTGTCCGAGGCGTCCGTCGGCTCGGGCGTCCGACGCGTGGAGGCGCTCACCTCGGGAGCCGCCTGGGCGTACCTCGAGGCCCGCTCGCGCGAGCTCGACGAGCTGCGTGCCGAGCTCGCGAGCGCCCGCAAGGAGGCGAAGCGCCGTCCGGCGCCCGCCGCCCCCGAGGAGGTCGAGGCGGAGGTGAAGGTGCAAGGCGGCGTCAACGTCATCGTGCAGTCGGTCGAGGGGGTGGACGCGGACGGCCTGCTCGCGCTCTCCGACCGCTTCAAGCACCGTCACGCGCCCGCGGCAGTCGTCCTCGGCTCGCGGGAGGACGGCAAGGTGCACCTCGTCGCGAACTTCGATCCGGCGGTCGCCGAGCGCGTGAGCGCCTCCGACGTCGTCCGCCAGGCGGCAGCGATCGTTGGGGGAGGTGGAGGCGGCCGCCCGACGATGGCTCGGGCCGGAGGGCGGGCCCCCGAGAAGCTCGACGCTGCCCTCGCGGAGGCAGAGCGCCTCATCGTCTCCGCCCTGTGAAGGTGCTCGCGCTCGACTACGGTCGCGCCCGCACGGGGGTCGCCGTGAGCGACGCGACGGGCACGATCGCGCGTCCTCTCGGCGTCGTCGAACGAGCGGCGAGCTCGCAGGGGCTCGCGCGCATCGCGGAGCTCGCGCGCGAGGAGGGAGTCGAGCGTGTCATCGTCGGGCTCCCGCTCACGCTCCGCGGCGAGCGAGGGCGCCAGGCCCGGGAGACCGAGACCTTCGTCCATGCGCTGCGGCGCGCCCTCGACATCCCGGTCGAGATGGTCGACGAGCGGTTCACGACCGCGCTCGCGGCCGCCGATCCCGTCGCCGCCGCGCCGGAGGACGCGCGCGCCGCCGCCCACCTCCTCGCCGGCTGGCTCC
>JAVQXS010000264.1:0-2990 GCA_033578065.1 Thermoleophilia bacterium | reverse complement strand
AGAAGGTCGGCGGGCGCAGACCGGTGAGGATGAGGACGAGCACGATCGCCGCGAGGACGAGGCGGTAGAGGACGAAGAGGTCGTACGTGTGCCGGCGGACGTAGTCGAGGAGCCAGTCGATGGCGAGGAGGCCGCTGCCGAGCGCCGCGAGCGTCCCCACGAGGAACGGGCCTTCCCACCCGGGCGGGAGGTCGCCGAGGAGGACATCCCCCACCCCCTTGAGGACGACCGCCCCGAGGACGGTCGGCAAGAGGAGGAGGAACGAGAAGCGCGCGGCGCTGTCGCGGTCGAGCCCCATGATCCGCCCGGCGGTGATCGTGATCCCCGAGCGCGAGACGCCGGGAGCGAGCGCGAGCGCCTGGGCGCACCCCATCGCGAGCGCGTGCCGGAGTCCGAGATCGCCCATCCCTCGGCGTTGCGGGAAGCGATCGGCCCACCAGAGGAGGAGCGCGCCGGCGGCGAGGAGGACGAGGATTTGCCAGGGCTCCCCGAGGTGGTCAGCGATCGCGTCCTCCCCCAGGAGCCCGATGATCCCGGCCGGGATCGTCGCGACGATGACGAACCACGCGATGCGCTCGTCCGCGGTGCGGATGCGCCGCTGGGCGAGGCTCCTGAACCAGGCGCGGAGGAGGCGCACGAGATCGCTCCAGAAGTACGCGGCGACGGCGACGAGGGTGCCGAGGTGGAGCGCGACGTCGAACGTCTGGTTGAAGCGGTCGTTCTCCTCGAGGAAGGTCCACTGCGCCGCCCAGGGGACGAGGATGAGGTGGCCCGACGAGGAGATCGGCAGGAGCTCCGTGGCGCCCTGGACGACACCGAGCACGAGCGCCTGCCCGTTCGTGAGCGCCGTCGGGTCGTCCCCGACGCCGAGGAGCGTCAGGACGGCTGCGAGGGCGAGCGTCGCTCCCGCGACGCCGTAGACGAGGGAGCGGCGCACGGCGCCGCTCATCCTAGATGCGCCTGGCCGTGGGCGGCGACCGAGAACGAAAGTTCACGCAAATTGCGGCAATCTGGTGAAGCGCGCTCTTGACCTCTCCGGCCGCGTCCCCTAGGGTGGCGCTTGCACCGAGCACGGAGCGCGACTAGGTCGAAGCCCAGCTCGAAGGCTCTACGCGGAAGCGGACGGTCGGCGGGCTGTGTGGACGAAAGCGCCACCGGCTCGGTGAATCTCGTTTCTGGGACATGCGTTCGACTGCCGTCGGATCGGCGCGAGGGTGCGTCTCTCCTCCCCATCCCGGGCGGCACGCGGCGGTGCGAGCGGTCTCCTCCGCGGTCGCAGGTCGCGACCCTCCGTCCTCCCGCTAGGATCGCGCTCGGTGCACGTGCGGATCCCCTCGATCGACCCGGGGGTGAAGGCCTTCCTCTGGGCCCTCCTCTTCTTCTTCGTCCTCTGGCTCGGGGCGCTCGCGCTCGGTTACCCGAGCGGCGCCTCGTTCGTCCTCTCGCTCCTCGCCGCGTGCGGCATCTTCCTCCTCGTCCGTCTCCGCGGCACGCGCTGATCAGCGGCGATCGCTCGCGAGCGCGGCGAGGAGGCGGTCGGCGAGGTCGGGCCCGATCGCGGCCTCGAGGCGCTCGAGAGCCGGCGTGGGCCGCTCCGCTCCTCCCGGCTCGTCGCGGACAGCAGGCAGGGCCTGGAGATCGGCGAGGAGGCGGCTCGAGCGGGCGGCGCTCAAAACGACGGCAGCCCTCATGCCCTCCCCATCGGTCGAACGTCGGGCGAGGCCGATCCCTGGCGGGAGTGAGCTTCGGGCTCAGTAGGTGACGAGCGCGTGGACGTCGTAGCCTTCGAGGCGCGAGCGGCCGCCGAGGAAGGCGAGCTCGATGACGAAGAGGACGCCGACGACCCTCCCCCCCAGGCTCTCGACGAGCTCGACCTTCGCGCGCGCCGTGCCGCCCGTGGCGAGGACGTCGTCGATGATGACGACGCGGGCGTTCTCGGGCACCGCGTCTCGGTGCAGGTGGAGGCTGTCGGTGCCGTACTCGAGCTCGTACGTCGCCTCGACGGTCTCGCGCGGCAGCTTCCCGGGCTTCCGGGCAGCCACGAAGCCTGCCCCGATCGCGTACGCGAGGGCGCCTCCGAAGATGAAGCCGCGGGCCTCCGCGCCGAGCACGAGGTCGGGCTCCCGGGGACGAGCCCACGCGGCGAGCCGATCGATCGTCTCCGAGAAGTACGCCGCGTCGGCGATGAGCGGCATGAGGTCCTTGAAGACGACGCCCTTCGTCGGGAAGTCGGGAACGTCCCGGATGCGATCGCGGAGGTCGAGGGTCACGTCGGCCTCCTCACGCTCGCTCGGAGCTCGCGTAGGAGGAGGTGGTGGGAGAGCTCGTGCGCGGAGCGCGCGAGGTGCTCGAGATCCTCGAGCGCCGCCTTCCGGCGCTCGGGGTTGCGAGAGCGCAGTCCCGGCGCGACGAGCTGCCCGACGAGCACCGCATGGCGGGCTGCCGCCGTCACGAAGGCACGCAGGTGGCGAGCGGCGAGGCCGTAGCGCGCGAGCCTTGCGCAGGCGGCCGCGATGTCCGCCTCGCTCTCGAGGTAGCGCCGCTCTCCGGCGTCGCTCCGAGAGCGGACGATCCCGTACTCCTCGAGCTCGCGGAGGAAGTCCGGAGTGACCGAAGCCCGCTCGCAGACCTCCGCGGCCGTCATCTCCTCCTCCCGACCCGTCAGGCCGATCGGTCGGCGCTTGCCGCGCTCCGAGAGAGCGCCGGGCCCATCGAGCGCCTCGCGGATCACCCGGAGGGGGAGGAACTCGTCCCGCTGCAAGCGGAGGATCGTCGCCAGCCGCGCGACGTCCTCCGGCGAGAAGAGACGGTAGCCACCACGCGTCCGGCGAGGCGCGAGCAGCCCCTGGTCCTCGAGGTACCGGATCTTCGACACGGAGATATCGGGGAACTCCGCCCGTAGCTCCTCGCAGACCGCGCCGATCGTCCTCAGCGGCCCCTCCGCGCCGGCGCCCCTGTCGCGTCGCCTCGTCGCCATCGTGCTCATCGGG
>JAVQXS010000263.1:0-2996 GCA_033578065.1 Thermoleophilia bacterium | reverse complement strand
GCGAGGAGGAGCAGCGTTCCCAGGGAAGTGACGTGGCGGTGGACACGCGGTCTCCCCTAGGCACCGCGTTTCTCAACGACGAAGGCGCGTGTCTCGACTATGGAGATCAGCCCGGCTCCGGCGCCGTCGCATCAGGGCGTGCCGGCCTTTATGCTCGCTCCCACTGGATTGCTCCACCTACCGTAGCCGTCACGCACTCGGATGGTGACGGAGTACGTGCCGGGTCGGCCGATGAGCCGCGCCTTGATCGCCCAGCTGACGAGGTAGTTGGACACGCAGGTCCGCGGATAGATCTCCGCGAGATCGACGCCGAGCGGATTGATCCACTGCTCGCTCACCACCGGTTTTCCTCCAACCGTTCGCCTCTCGCGTATCTGAAACATCGCTCGTGGGCCGTTGCTCACGCAGAGTCGTACCCTGAATTCCGCCACTCCGGCGAATCTGTCGCCTGTGGACCGGAGATCTCGCTTGATGCTCACGCTGATGAGCGAGAGCGAAGGAGGAGGCTCTTCCGCCAGCGCCGGAAGGACGAACCAGGACGACAGGGCCACGAGCGCAAACACCGCTCCGAGGAGCCGCTGCACGATCCCAGTCTACAAAGGAGCTCAGGGACATGAGCTACGCCGAGCTGCACTGCCACTCCGCGTACTCGTTCCTCGACGGGGCGTCGCAGCCGGAGGAGCTCGCCGCGCGGGCAGCGGAGCTTGGGTACGAGGCGCTCGCGCTCACGGACCACGACGGCCTCTACGGGTCGCTCGAGTTCGCGCACGCGGCGAAGGCGCTCGGGGTGAGGCCGATCACCGGTGCCGAGGTGACCCTCGACGGGGGCGCCCACGTGACGCTGCTCGCCGAGTCACGGCGCGGGTACGCGAACCTGTGCCGGCTCCTCACCGCCGCGCACGCGGGGACGCGGCCGCCTGGTCGCGAGGACCGCGAGCCGTCGCCACCCTCGGTGCCGCTCGAGCTCGTCGCCGAGCTCTCCGAGGGCCTCGTCTGCCTCTCCGGGTGCGCGCGGCGAGGGCTCGGCCTCGTCGACCCGAGCGCGGCTGTCCGTCTCGCGCAGGCGTTCGGTCGTGACCGCTTCTTCGTCGAGCTCCAGCGGCCGTTCGAGCGCGGCGACGCGCGTCGGCTCGCGCTCCTGCGCGACCTCGCCGAGCACCTCGGAGTGGAGACGGTGGCGACGGGAGACGTCCATGCGCACCATCCGCGGCGCACGCTCCTCCAGGACGTGCTCGTCGCGATCCGCTGCCGCACCTCGCTCGAGGGATGCGAGCCCGAGCGGCGCGGGAACCGCGAGAGCGTCCTGCGTTCGCCCGAGGAGGTGCTCGAGCGCTTCCCGCTCGACCGCGCTGCCGTCGAGCGGGCAGGGCGGCTTGCGGAACGGCTCGCGTTCGACCTCACGGAGGAGCTCGGCTACCGCTACCCCGACTTCTCGGACGGCTCCGAGCCGGCCATCCGTCGGCTCGCGGCGATCTGCGAGGCGGCGTTCCGCGAGCGGTACGAGGGAGCTCGCGGCTCCGAGTCACGACGTTCGCGAGCCCTTCGGCGCCGTGCCCGCGTCCGCTTGGAGGAGGAGCTCGCGCTCATCGATGAGCTCGGGCTCGCGGGGTTCTTCCTCCTCCACCACGAGGTGCTCGAGCTCGCCCGGGAGTGCGCGCGCGAGGTGCGAGGTGACGACTCGCCGCGGAGCTTCCTCCCGCCCGGACGTGGGCGCGGGAGCTCCGTCGGGTCGATCGTCTGCTACCTCACCGGCCTCTCGCACGTCGATCCCGTCGCGAGCGAGCTCTCGCTCGGTCGCTTCCTAAACCGCGAGCTCGCGGCGGTGCCGGACATCGACCTCGACTTCCCGCGCGACATCCGCGAGCGGCTCATCGTCCGCGTCACCGAGCGCTACGGCCACGAGCGCGCGGCGCTCGTCGCGAGCTTTCCGACCTACCGCTCCCGGGGGGCGATCCGCGACGTCGGGAAGGCGCTCGGGCTCCCACCCGCCGACCTCGAGCGCCTCGCCCGCCTCTCCGACGGCTGGGATGCGCGCAGGGTGGGGGAGGAGCTCGCGCGCCTCCCCGGCGGCGACCGCAAGCTCGCCTCCCGACGCTGGCGCGCCTTCGCCTGGCTCACCGCCGAGATCGCTGGCCTGCCGCGCCACATCTCGCAGCACCCAGGCGGGATGATCGTGTCCAGCCGTCCCCTCGTCGAGCTCGTCCCCGTGCAGCCTGCGGCGATGCCTGGTCGGCAGCTCTGCCAGTGGGACAAGGACTCGTGCGCCGATGCCGGGTTCCTGAAGATCGACCTCCTCGGCCTCGGGATGCTCTCGGCGATCGAGGACTGCGTCGAGCAGATCGCGCGCTCCCGGGGCGAGGTGATCGACCTCTCCCGGATCCCGCTCGACGATCCTGACGTCTTCGCGGAGATCCAGCGCGCGGACACGGTGGGGACGTTCCAGATCGAGAGCCGCGCGCAGATGCAGAGCCTCCTGCGCACGAGGCCCGAGAGCCTCGACGACCTCACGGTGCAGGTAGCGCTCGTGCGTCCTGGGCCGATCCAGGGGAAGGCGGTGCACCCCTACATCGAGGCGAGAGAGCGGACGCGACGCGATCCCGGCTACGTCTGGCCGGTCGATCACGAGCTCCTGCGCGAGCCGCTCCGCTCGACGTACGGCGTCGTCGTCTTCCAGGACCAGGTGCTCGAGGTCGCGATCGCCCTCGCCGGCTTCACGGTCGGGGAGGCCGAGGGGTTGCGTCGGGCGATGAGTCGCAAGCGCAGCCGCGACGCGCTCGAGGCGTACCGGGGCCGCTTCGTCGAGGGAGCAGCGCGCAACGGCGTGGAGGCGGAGACGGCGAGCCGTGTCTTCGACAAGCTCGTCGGGTTCTCCGGCTTCGGCTTCCCGAAGGCCCACGCCGCGGCGTTCGGCCTCCTCGCGTACCAGTCGCAGTGGCTGCGCCACCACTACCCGGCCGAGTTCCTGTGCGCGCTCTTGAACGCACAGCCGATGGGCT
>JAVQXS010000262.1:0-3017 GCA_033578065.1 Thermoleophilia bacterium | reverse complement strand
GCCGCTGCTGCTGGCCACCCGAAAGCCCGAGCGCGCTGTCCCGGAGCCGGTCCTTCACCTCGTCCCAGAGCGCCGCCTGGCGAAGCGCGGCCTCGACGCGCTCGTCCATCGACCCCTTCAAGCGGAGCACGCGCGGCCCGAAGGCGACGTTGTCGTAGATCGACTTCGGGAAGGGGTTCGGCTTCTGGAAGACCATGCCGATCCGACGCCGGATCTCCACTGGGTCGACATCCTTCCCATACAGGTCCTGACCGTGATAGAGGACGCTGCCGGTCACGACCGCCCCCGGGATGAGGTCGTTCATCCGGTTGAAGCAGCGGATGAACGTGCTCTTCCCGCACCCAGACGGTCCAATGAACGCGGTGACCGTGTTCTTGTAGACGTCGAGGTCGACCTCCTCGATGGCGGGATTCCCGTTGTAGTGGACAGCGAGGCCGCGCACCGAGAAGACCTTCTCTCGGCGCTCGATCTCGCTGCGCTCGAGGATGTGAGAGGCGCCCTTGGGACGGCCGGTCTCGATATGGAGAGATTTTCCGAGCTCTTCGATCTCGGACGCCATACTACTAGTCACCACTTCCTCCGGTAGCGGGCACGAATCACGATTGCGAACGCGTTCACAGCGAAGACGATCGCGATGAGCGCGAGAGCTCCGGCTGCGGCGAGTACCTGGAAGTCGGGCTGCGGTTGCACCGTCCAGTTGTACACCTGCACCGGGAGAGCTGTGTATGCCCCAAGCAGGGTGGGGTTGAAGGCGACGAAGACGACGGCACCGACCATGATGAGCGGCGCTGTCTCACCGAGAGCTCGCGCGAGCGCGAGAATCGCCCCGGTAGCGATCCCGGGAATCGCAGCCGGAAGAACCTGTCGGGAGACCACCTGCCACCGCGTCGCCCCCAATGCGAATGCGCCCTGTCTGATCGAGTCCGGAACTGCTCGGATCGCCTCGCGCGAGGCGACGACGACGGTTGGGAGCACGACGAGCGTCAGGATGAGCGCCCCGGCGAGGAGAATGCGCCCGAGCCCAAGGCCTCGGACGATGAAGGCGAGGCCGAGAATCCCGTAGACGATTGCAGGCACAGCGGCGAGGTTCTGGAGGTTGACCTCGACGAGACGGTTGTACCAGCGCGTGCGATCGGCGTATTCCTCAAGGTAGATAGCGGTCGCGACGCCGAGCGGCACTGCCATCACCAGGACGAGCACCCCCAAGTAGAGGGTGGCCAAGATCGCCGGACGAGCGCCAGCTTCTTCCGCCACCGACGACGGCACCTCTGTGAGGAGCTGGAGGTTGAGCCGAGGCCACGCCGTGACAACGAGATCGACCATTAGGACGACGAGCGTTCCGAACGATGCGACGAGAGCCGCGTACATCGCCCACAGGAAGGCGCGATTTCGCCAGATCCGACGGCCCCGAGCAGGCCTTTCCTGTCCGATGCTCGCGACCGTCACTCGTAGACCTCCCTGTACTTCCGGACAAGACGGATGGAGATGATGTTGATGACGAGCGTGATGAGGAAGAGCGTGAGCCCAACGGCGAAGATGGTCTTGTACTCGATCGATCCCCTCGGGACATCGCCAGCCCCAGTCGCGCCGATGAACGCCGTCATCGTCTGAAGGGAGTCGCGCGGATCGAAGCTGATCTGCGGCACCTGACCCGCGGCAATGAGCACGATCATCGTCTCCCCCACGGCGCGCGAGAGCCCAAGGATGAACGAGGCGATGATCCCGGAGATCGCAGCAGGAACGACGATGCGCGTCGAGACCTGAAGCTTGTCCGCCCCCAGCGCGTAGGCTCCATCGCGAAGGTCCTGTGGGACTGCCGACATCGCGTCGTCGGAGACCGAGGTAATCGTTGGGATCAGCATGATTCCGAGCACGAAGCTCGCTGCAAGAACGTTGAAGATCTCGACCTGAATTCCGATGTCTCTGAGAAATGGGGTGACGAAAGTGAGAGCGAAGTATCCAAGAACTACTGTTGGAATAGCCTCTGCGAGCTCGATCGCAGGTTTGAGAATTCTCGTCACGCGCTCGGAGGCGTACTCGCTCAGGTAGATCGCGACCGCAAGGCCGAGCGGGAACGCGACGAGTGACGCGTAGAACGCGACCATGAAGGTACCGACGAGAAGCGGGACGACACCGAAGCTCGCATCGAGGAAGAGCGGTGCCCACCGCGTGCCTGTGAGGAACTCCCAGACCGAGACGACGCGGAAGAAGTCGATGGCGGGGAGGACGAGCGAGAGCACGATCCCGATCGTCGTGAGCACCGAGATCGTGGCAGCAACGAAGAGGACAGCCTGGACGGCGATCTCGCTGGGTCGGATCCGCCGCTTCGGCAGGACAACGCTCGCCGTCGTCTCGAGCGGGAGGTCGACCGACGCCACTAGTGGAGCACCCCCATCCTGAGCGGCTCCGGGACGGAGGCATGACTGCTCCCCAGAAGAGGACACAGGCTCACGGCGTCAGTCTCCCCGTCCCGACCGAGCTTCCGGGCCGCGGAATGGTGAAGATGTCGTGAAAGTACGGTGAAAGACGGCTAGCCGGGGAAGGCGCAGCGGATCTCGAGGCCCCGCCCGCGTCCTCCGTGCGCCTCGACGTGCCCGCCCGCCTGCGTCACGACGTGCTTGACGATCGCGAGCCCGAGGCCCGTGCCGCGCGAGGCGCGCGCCCGATCGGAGCGGTAGAAGCGCTCGAAGAGACGGGGCAGCTCCGCCTCCTCGACGCCGATCCCGTCGTCTCGCCCCGAGAGGACGATGCTCCCATCGGGCCGCCGCGCGACCTCGAGGGTGAACGTCGCGCCAGGACCTGCGTAGCGGATCGCGTTCTCGGCGAGGTTGAGCGCGATCACGCGCAGCATCCGCGGTCGCACCCGGAGCCGGACGTCCGGGTCGCAGACGAGCTCGAGCCCGACCGCCGCTCGCTCCGCGCGCTCCCTGAGCTCGCCGAGCGCCTCCTCGAGCACCGGACGGACCTCGGTCGCGCCGAGGACAACGACCCGGGCTCCCGACTCGAGCTCGGAGAGG
>JAVQXS010000261.1:0-3023 GCA_033578065.1 Thermoleophilia bacterium | reverse complement strand
CGCTCTTGGGAGAGGTAGCTCGGCCGCGCGACGCGCAGGCGCTCGGGGTCGGCGACGACGAGCGCGCCCGTCCCTTCCGGTCCGCAGAGCCACTTCTGGCCGGAGACGGTGTAGAAGTCGAGCCCCGAGGCGTCGACGGGGATCGCCCCGACCGACTGCGCGCCGTCGACGAGGAGCGGGAGCCCCGTCGCGGCTTTGAGCTCGCGCACGGGGAGCACCTCCCCGGTCGTCCAGAGGACGTGTGAGAGCGCGAGGAGGCGCGTCCGGGAAGTGACCGCGGCAGCGATGCGCTCCGGGTCGGGATCGACGACGACGATCGTCGCCCCCGACGCGCGCAGGGGCCCGAGGAGGCCGAAGTGCTCGTCCGTCGTCGTGACCACCTCGTCCTCGGGCGCGAGCTCGAGCCCTGCGAGGACGATGTTGCACCCATCCGTCGTCGACGCCGTGAGCGCGACCTGCTCCGCCCGCACGGAGAGGAGCGCCGCGAGCGCTCCGCGGACCGCCTCCCGAGCCTCGAGGACGCGCTCGAAGCGCGAGAGGCTTCCCCTCCCCTCGCGGAGATCGAGGTCCTCCTCGGCTCGCATCGCGGCGAGCGTCCGCCGGGCGAGCGGCCCGACGCTGCCTGCTTGCAGGTACGCGTACCGCTCGAGCACAGGGAACTCCGCGCGAGCCTCCTCGTACGTCATGCGCGGGATCCTACGAGCCTGGCGCTCTACCCTTCGGCCCGTGCGCGTCGTCCTCGCCGATCCCCCCGCGTACACGCCGCCGTACGACCGCGCGCTCGCTGCCGCGCTCGCCCGCGCCGGGGCGGACGTCGAGCTCGTCACCTCGCGCTTCCGCTTCGGCGAGGTCCCCGCGGCGGACGGGTACCGCGCGAGCGAGTGGTTCTACCCGCTCTCGTCGAGGATGGGGTCGTCGCGTGCCCGCCTCGCCCTCAAGGCGCTCGAGCACCCGGTCGGGATGGCGCGGCTGGCCGCGCTACGCCCGGACGTCCTCCACGTCCAGTGGCTCCTGCCCGAGCTCGACCTCCTCCTCCTCCGCTCCCGTGCGCCGCTCGTCTTCACGGCTCACGACATCGTCCCGCGGCGAACAGCGCGCTACCGGAGGCTCTGGCGGAAGCTCTTCGCGCGCTTCGCGCGCGTCGTCGTCCACTCGGAGCGCGGCCGGGACGCGCTCGTCGCCTTCGGCGTTCCCCGGGAGAAGGTCCGGGTCATCCCGCATCCCGTCTTCCGCTCCGACGTCCCCCGTCGCGACGATGGCCGCACCGCGCTCGCGCTCGGGCTCATCCGACCGTACAAGGGAACTGAGGACGCCGTCGAGGCCGTGCTCCGCGTCGAGGGGGCCCGGCTCCTCGTCGTCGGCGACCCCCGCGTGCCCCTCGACGAGCTCCGTAAGCGGGCGGCGGGGCGCGCCGAGTGGCGCCTCGGCTTCCTCCCGGGCTCCGAGCTCGAGCGCGCCCTCTCCGAGGCGACCGTCGGGCTCTTCCCGTACCGGCCCGAGATCGACCTCTCGGGAGCGCTCCTCCAGACCCTCGGAGCCGGCGTTCCCGCGATCGTGTACGACGTCGGGGGGCTCGGCGAGGTCGTCGGCCGCTTCGACGCGGGCGCGGTCGTCGAGCCAGGGGACGTCGAGGGCATGGCCCACGCGCTTCGGCGCCTCCTCGAGGATCCCGGCGCGCTCGCCCGCGCGCGCGCCGGCGCCGACCGCGCGCGGGCCGAGCTCACGTGGGAGGCAGCGGCGCGCGCGCACCTCGACCTCTACGAGGAGCTCGCGTGAGGTTCCGCCGGCGCGGGCGGTTCGAGGAGCTCGTCGAGCGGCAGCTCGACCTCTTCGCGGAGGACGAGGGCCCGCTTCTCGCCGAGGCGCAGGCGGCCGACGCGGCGTGGACGGCGGCGGAGCGAGACGAGACCGAGGAGCGCTACGGCGACTACCAGCTCCTCGTGGATGCGATCGGGGAGGCGCTCTACGACCTCCGCGAGACGTACGCGGCGACGCTCGACGAGCGGGCCGCGGACGAGTACCGCGCGACGTTCGATCGCGCCGCGCGGAGGCGGTTCAGGCGGCTCGCCTCGCTCCTCGAGTGAGGGCTCAGCGGCGGCCGAACGAGTGCGGGCGGGGGAGCGACTCCCAGACCTCGTCGCTCTCGGCGATGCGCCGAGCGAGCGGACCGAGCGACTCGAGCGCGGCGACGACGACGTTCCGGTTCTCGCCGACGCGCTCGTAGCGGCCTCGCGCGAGCACGAGCGGCTCCGCGCGCACGGTCGCCCGGTGGCGCTCGTAGACGGCGGGCGGGACGATGAGGTTGGCGTGTCCGTGCTCGTCCTCGAGCAGGAGGAAGACGACGCCTCTCGCGGTCGCCGGACGCTGGCGGGCGACCATCATCCCGGCGATCGCGACCCGGCTTCCGTGGCAGGCGTCGCGGAGCTCCGCGCTCGAGAGCGTGCCCGGAGGAAGGTGCGGCCGCAGGAGCGCGAGCGGATGGCTCTCGAGGGAGAGCCCCGTGTGCCGGTAGTCGTCGAGCAGCCGCTCCCAGCGCGTGAGGTCGGGGAGCGCCGGCGTCTCCACGGTCGGCGCGAGCGGGAGCGGGAGCTGCCTCGACTCGCTCCCTGTGCCGGGCACGGATCGCGGCCGGAGCGCGAGCCCGAGCTCCCAGAGGAGGTCGCGGCGACGCCCGAAGGCGTCGCAGGCGCCGCTGCGGACGAGCGCCTCGAGACCCTCGCGGGAGAGGGGAGCCCTGCGAGCGAGGTCGCCGATCCCGCGGAAGGGGCCATTCTCTCCCCGCTCGGCGACGAGCGCCTCCGCCTGCTCGAGCCCGAGCCCGACGATGCTTCCGAGCCCGATGCGGACGGCGGTTCGCAGGCTCGGCCACAGCCGAGAGCCTCCCTCCCCGCCCCCGGCGGAGGCAGGAGCCAGGCTCGATCGAGGTTCCACCACGGAGCGGGCAGCGCTGAGGTTCACGTCCGGCGGTCGAACCTCCACCCCCCGGCGCTGCGCGTCGCGGACGAGCGCCGCCGGCGGGTAGA
>JAVQXS010000260.1:0-3027 GCA_033578065.1 Thermoleophilia bacterium | reverse complement strand
CCTCGGCGACGCGGCGCGCCTGCCCTACGGGACGCGCCCGCTCGGAGAGATCCGCCGGTTCGCGGCGGAGGTCGCGGGCTACCTCGAGCGGCTCGGCGTCAAGCTCGTCGTCGCGGCGTGCAACTCGGCGACCGCGGCCGCGCTCCCCGACCTCCAGCGGAGCCTCGCCGTCCCCGTCGTCGGCGTGCTCGCCCCGGAGGCGCACGCGGCGGTGCTCGCGACGCGCAACCGCCGGATCGGCCTCCTCGCGACCGAGGCGACGGTCGCGAGCGGGCGGTACACGGAGCTCGTCCATGCCCTCGACGCGGGCGCTGAGGTCGTCGCCGTCGCGTGTCCCCGGCTCGTCCCCCTCATCGAGGGCGACGACCCCTTCGGCGAGGAGACGGCCGCGACCGTCCGCGAGTACGCGACTCCACTGAAGGAGGCAGGTGTCGACACCGTCATCCTCGGCTGCACGCACTACCCGCTCATCCGCCCGATCCTCCAGCGCGTCTTCGGCCGGGGCGTGACGCTCGTCTTCTCGGCCGAGGAGACCGCACGGGAGGTCGCGGAGACGCTCGCGCGTAAGGGGATCGAGAACGTCGACGGTCGCGAGGGGGGTTGTCGGTTCCTCACGACCGGCGACCCGGAGACGTTCCGCGCGATGGGGCAGCGGTTCCTCCAGCTCTCGATCGGCTCGGCAGAGCGGGTCGAGGTCGCCGCGCTCGAGGCGGCTGCGGCATGAGGCACGACGGCCGGCGCCCGCACGAGCTCCGTCCCCTCGACGTCCGCGTCGACTTCCTCGAGGCGCCGCACGGGTGCGTCCTCTACGGGCAGGGGAGGACGCTCGTCCTCTGCACGGCGACGATCGAGGAGGGAGTCCCTCGCTGGCTCGCCTCGAGCGGGCGTGGGTGGGCGACGGCGGAGTACGCGATGCTCCCCGCCTCGACCGGGGAGCGGACGCCACGGGCGATCTCCCGCGGTCGGCTCGACGGTCGGACGGTCGAGATCCAGCGGCTCGTGGGGCGGGCGCTGCGGGCCGTGTGCGACCTCGATGCGCTCGGCGAGCGCACGCTCTGGCTCGACTGCGACGTTCTCCAGGCCGACGGCGGGACGCGGTGCGCCTCCATCACGGGCGCCTGGATCGCCGCCCGACGGGCGCTCGATCGCTTCGGTCTCTCGAAGGTTCTCACCGGCTCGGTGGCGGCCGTCTCCGTGGGCATCGTCGACGGAGAGGCGGTCGTCGACCTCGACTACGAGGAGGACTCCGCTGCGGAGACGGACATGAACGTCGTCATGACCGGGACGGGCGAGCTCGTCGAGGTGCAGGCGACGGCCGAGCGCGAGCCCTTCTCGCGCCACCTCCTCGACCGCCTCCTCGACCTCGCGGCGGGCGCGATCGAGGAGCTCACCGCCGTGCAGCGCGACGCCGTGGCGACGCCGTGGACCGCCGCCTCCGGAGGCGTAGGCCGCTGACCTTGCGGCCGAGGGCGTGGGCCGCGCGCGGGCGCATCGATGAGGCTCCTCCTCGCCTCGACGAACCTTGACAAGCTGCGCGAGCTCCGGGCGGCGCTCCCCGGGTGGGAGATCGAGCTCCTCGAGGTGCCCGAGGAGCCACGCGAGGACGGCGCGACGTTCCTCGAGAACGCGCGCATCAAGGCGCGCCACGGACGCCGCTACGCGCCAGGGGACGCCTGGGTCGTCGGCGAGGACTCGGGGATCGAGGTGGACGCGCTCCAGGGCAGGCCGGGGATCGCGTCGGCGCGCTGGTCGCGAGACTGGATCGGCGACCTCCTCGCTGCGCTCGAGGGCGTCGAAAACCGGCGAGCGCGCTACCGCTGCGCGCTCGTCGCTCTCGCGCCCGATGGCTCCGAGGTCGCGACCGCGGGGACCCTCGAAGGGCGGATCGCTCTGGAGCCGCGCGGGAGCGAGGGGTTCGGCTACGACCCGATCTTCGTCCCCGACGGCGAGACGAGGACGGTCGCCGAGCTCGGCGATGCCTGGAAGGCGTCGTGCTCGCACCGGGCCCGCGCTGCGCGCGCGCTCGCGGACGCGCTCCGCTCGCGGTCTTGGTAGCGTCGCGGCGGTGGACGCGAGGCAGGCTCTCGAGGAGCTCCTCCAGCTCTCCTCCCAGGTGCGGGCGGCGGTGCTCCTCGCTCCAGGCGGGGAGCTCGTCGCCGCGGCGCCCGAGGGGACGGATCGCGCCGAGGCGCTCGCCCGAGCGGCGCGCGAGCTGACCGAGGCCGCGCGGGAGCTCCATGAGGGGGTGGACGTCACGCGGATCGAGGTCGAGCTCGACGAGGGTGCCCTCTTCGTCGTTCGCGAGGAGGGGCGAGCCGCTGCCGCCACGACCGGGCCGCGGCCCACGGCCGGACTCGTCGTCTACGACCTCAGGACGTGCTTGGACCGGATCGGCGAGGGCGAGCGCTCGAGATCCGGCCGGCAGCGTGGCGCGGCGTCGGAGGCGACGTGAGGAGGATCCTCCGCCTCGCGGTTGTGGTCGCGCTCGCCATCTGGGCCTGGAGGCGTCTCGTCGACCGCGGGGCACCCTCCGAGCGAGCGCGGGTCTCCTACGCGGACGGCTCCTCGCTCGTCCTCGAGCCGGGCGCGCCGGGGTTCGAGCGGCTCGCCGCCATCGCCCGGTCGGCGCTCCGCTGATGGAGCGCGACGAGCTCGGCAGGCTCCTCGTCGAGCGCGCGCTCCTCGAAGGGGAGTTCACGCTCCGCTCGGGGAGGCGGTCGAGCTGGTACCTCGACAAGTACCGCTTCGAGACCGATCCAGTTCTCCTGCGCGCGCTCGGGGAGGAGCTCGCGGGCGCGCTCCGCGAGCACGAGCCGGAGGCGGTGCGCCTCGCAGGTCCGGAGCTCGGCGCGGTCGCGTTGGCCGCGGCGGCGGCGATGGCGTCCGGCCTGCCCTTCATGATCGTGCGCGGTGAAGCGAAGGGGTACGGAACGGCGAGGCGCGTGGAGGGCCCGTTCGAGCGCGGCGAGCTCGTGTGTCTCGTGGAGGACGTCGTCACCACCGGTGGCGCGCTCGCCGGGGCCGTGC
>JAVQXS010000259.1:0-3034 GCA_033578065.1 Thermoleophilia bacterium | reverse complement strand
TGAACGGCCGCATCCGGGATCGGCTCCATGTCTCCCCCGAGACACCCGAGGACGAGGTCGTCGCGCTCGCGCTCGCCTCGGAGCGCGTGCGGGCGTACCTGGACGGGGCTGAGCCTGCGCGGACGATCGTCGTCCCCGGCAAGCTCGTGAACTTCGTCGTCTAGGGAGGCGGCGCCGCTCGCTCCTCGGCGAGTCTCGCCTTCGTCTGTCGCCCTCCCGGCTCTTGGCACGAGCTCGTCACGAAGCCGTGATCCATCGGTGAGCGCCCGGCGGGCACGCTTCGCCTGTGCCCGAGATCCCGCTCTCCCGCTCGAGCGCGCTCGTCCTCGTCGGCCTCCTCCTCGCGGGGCTCGCGCTCGTCGGTAGCCGCCTCGCGGCGATCGGCACGGCGACGCCGCCCGACCGTGTCGTCCCGCTCGAGACGGTCACGGCGCCACGTGCGGCGAGGCCGCTCGTCGTCGTCCACGTCGTCGGTGCCGTACGGAGTCCCGGCCTCCTGCGGCTCCCCGAGGGGTCGCGCGTCGTCGATGCGGTCGAGCGAGCGGGCGGAGCGACGCGGGAGGCCGACCTCGCAGGCGTGAACCTCGCTGCGCCGCTCGTCGACGGAACCCAGGTCGTCGTCCCCTTCCGCGCGGGGCCGGGCGCGATGCCCTCGGTCGTGGGCGGTGGCAGCCCTCCGGTCGGCTCCGGATCGCGGCCGCCCGTGAGCCTCTCGTCGGCGACGGCCGAGGAGCTGGACGCGCTTCCCGGGGTGGGGCCGGTCACCGCGCAGCGGATCCTCGACTACCGGGCCGAGCACGGGCCGTTCGCGTCGGTCGACGACCTCGACGCCGTCCCTGGCATCGGGCCGGCGCGGATCGAGCAGCTGCGCGATCTCGTGACCCCGTGAGGAAGGCGCGCTCTAGCCGGGAGCCTGGACAGGACGTCGCCCCTCCCCGGGTAGGCGTCCTGTCCGGGACGCGTCTCGCTGGCGACCCGACTCCTCGCGCTCGGGCCGGGGAGGTGCTCGAGCTCCACTGGCCGGCACTCGCGGTCGGCGCCGCCTGCGCGGGTCTCGCGGCGGCGAACGTGGTCTCCGGAGATCCCCTCGCCTGCGGCGCCGTCGCGCTCGCGGGCCTCGCTGCCATCGCGCTCCTCGACGGGTGGGCGCGGTTCCTCGCCCTCGCTCTCGCGCTCGGGGCGATCGGCCTCTGGTGGGGGTCCCTCCGCATGGAGGCGCTCGAGCGGAGCGCGCTTGCGGCGCGTCTCGGGGAGTCGGGATCGGCGCGGGTCGTCGTGACCGGTGTCGCACGGCGCTCGGACTGGGGGAGCCGCGTGCTCGTCGAGGTGCTGCGCTTTCGAGGCAAGGAGGCGCGCGAGCGCGCGCGCCTCACGCTCCCGGTCGGCCGGTCGCCGCCGCGGCGAGGAGCGATCGCCGACTGCGCCGTCCGTCTCGCCGAGCCGCGTGGGGAAGAGCGAGGCTTCGACGAGCGTGCCTGGCTCGCGCGCCAGGGCGCACACGTGGTGCTCCGCGCGCGCGGGTGTGCGGAGAGAGGCCGCCGAGGCGGGATCGCAGGACTCGGAGACCTTCTGCGCGATCGCATCGAGCTCGCGGTCTCCCGCGGGACGGACGGCGATCGCCGGGCGATCGTCCTCGGCGTCGTGCTCGGCGAGGATGAGGGTCTCCCACGCGACCTCCGCGACGCGTTCCGCGCCTCGGGGCTCGCGCACCTGCTCGCGGTGTCGGGGCAGAACGTCGCCTTCATCGCAGGAGGGGTCCTCGGTCTCGGCTGGCTCGTGCGAGCACCACGCATCGCCGTCGAGATGGCGACGCTCGCCGCCATCGCGGCCTACGTGCTCGCGGTTGGCTGGCAGCCGTCGGTCATCCGCGCTGGCGTCGCGGGCGCGCTCGTGTCCCTCGCGTGGCTCGTGGCGCGGCCCTACGAGCGCTGGCACGTACTCGCGCTCGGCGCGCTCGTCCTCCTTGCGTGGACGCCGACGACGCTGCTTGAGCCAGGCTTCCAGCTCTCGTTCGCCGCCGTCGTCGCCATCTTCCTCGGCGTTCCTCGCGCGCGGCAGCTCGTCGAGGGCACGCCGCTCCCGAGCGTCGTCGCGGATGTCGTGACCGTGTCTCTCGTCTGCGGGCTCGCGACCGCGCCCATCGTCGTCGCGCACTTCGAGCGGGCTCCCGTGTACACGGTTCCGGCGAACGCGCTCGCCTTCCCGGCCGTGCCGTGGGTGCTCGGTCTCGGGTTGCTCGCGGCTGCCCTCGATCCGCTCGCCCCCGGGGGAGCGGCCGCGCTCGCCTGGCTCACGGGCTGGGGCGCTGCCTGGCTCGAGGTCGTCGCCCGCGCCACGGCTTCCTTGCCAGGTGCCGAGGTCGGACGGCGCGCTGCCGTGCTCGGGGCCCTCCTCGCCGCCTCCGCCCTCGTGCTGGCGCGCGCCCTGCGGTCGCGGCGCGCCGGGGCTCGGCCGGTCGCGACCCTGGCGGCGAGCGCGGTGGCGGCAGCCCTCGTCGCGGTTGCTCTCGGGCTCGGGGAGCGCGGCTCGAGCGCCTGGAGCCCACCCACGGGATTGCGCGTCACCGTCCTCGACGTCGGCCAAGGCGACGCCGTCCTCCTCGAGACGGCGTCGGCGCGGGTGCTCGTCGACCAGGGCCCGCCCGAGGCGGACGTCGCGGAGCAGCTCCTGCGGATGGGGATCCGCTCGCTATCGGCGCTCGTCCTCACGCACCCGGAGCGCGACCACGTGGGAGGAGCGGCCGACGTGCTCCGAAAGCTCCGCGTCGGGGTGGCGCTCGATCCGATGCTCGAAGCGACCGGCCCCGAGCGCGAGGAGGCGATCGCCGTCGCCCGGGCGATGGGGGTGCCGATCCGAGAGCTGCGAGCAGGCGCGGAGCTCCGGGCAGGCGGGCTCATCCTCCGCGCGCTCTGGCCTCGCGACGGTGGGCTACCGTCCGAGGATCCGAACCTCAACGCGCTCGTCCTCCTTGCCTCGTACGGCGAGATCGACGTCTTCCTCCACCCCGAGGGCCCCGAGGTCACCACCCCGCAGC
>JAVQXS010000258.1:0-3036 GCA_033578065.1 Thermoleophilia bacterium | reverse complement strand
CGACGGACGAAGACGTCGACGTTGTAGACGCGTCCGCGATCGACCGGCCGCGCGCCCTCGACGGTCACCTGGCCCGCGTGCGGCTTCGCGGGGCGTGGGACGAAGACGAAGTCGTCCGCCGGGATCGCCACGAGCGCGAGCGCGAGCGCGACTGCGAGCGCGATCCCCAGTGCCCCCGCGGCCGCGGCCGCGACGCTCGCCCGTCTCCCGGTCACAAGCTGCGGAGGATCCCGCCGTCCACGGGGATGACTGTCCCCGTGACGTAGGACGCCCGCTCGGAGGCGAGGAAGGCGACGACGTCGCCCACCTCGCGTGGCGTTCCCAGGCGCCGCAGCGGGATCGCGGCGAGATCCTCCTCTGTCGGGCCTCCGGGCCACACCTCACGGATCCGCTCGGTGTCGATCCGACCGGGGGCGATCGAGTTCACGGTGATGCCCTTGGGGCCGAGCTCGCGGGCGAGCGACTTCGCCCACCCGATGACGCCCGGACGGACGACGTTCGAGAGCGCGAGGTCGTCGATCGGCTCGCGGACGGTCGTCGAGGTGACGTTCACGATCCGTCCGCGGCCGCTCCGCTCGAGGTACGGCAGGCAGAGGGCGGTGAGGCGGACGACGGAGACGAGGAGGAGGGCGACCGCCTCCTCTAGGCGCTCGGGGGTGAGCTCCGAGGAGCGCAGAGGCGGCGGGCCGCCGGAGTTGTTGACGAGGACGTCGATCCCACCGAAGGTCTCGACGGCGCTCGCGACGAGGCGCGCGACGTCGTCGGCGCTCCGAACGTCCCCCGGGACCGCGAGCCCGCCGAGGCGTGCGGCCTCGCGCTCGAGGCGCTCTTGCCGGCGAGCGAAGAGGACGACGTTCGCGCCCTCCTCCGCGAGCGCCTCGGCGATCCCGAGCCCGATGCCGGAGGAGGCGCCGCAGACGATCGCCGTCCGCCCGCCGAGCCCGAGGTCCACGGTCAGCTCCGGCGCAGGACGCCCACCACCTCGCGGACGGCGGCCGCGGAGGCGCGGAGCAGCCTGCGCTCCTCGGGAGTGAGCTTCAGCGTCACGACCTCCTCCACGCCCCCCGCCCCGAGCTTCACGGGGACGCCGAGGTAGAGATCGGAGATGCCGTACTCGCCCTCGAGGTACGCCGTGCAGGGGAGCACGCGCTTCTCGTCGAGGCAGATCGCGTCCACCATCTGCGCGACGGCCGCGCCGGGGGCGTACCACGCCGAGGTGCCGAGGAGCTCGACGATCTCCCCGCCGCCGAACCGCGTCCGCTCGACGAGCTTGCGGATGCGCGCGGGGGAGAGGAGCTGGGAGAGCGGGACCCCGCCCACCGTCGTCGCCGAGGCGACGGGGACCATCTGATCGCCGTGCCCTCCGAGCACCATCGTCGTCACGTCCTTCACCGACACCCCGAGCTCCTGCGCGACGAAGGTCGCGAAGCGTGCGGTGTCGAGGATGCCCGCCATCCCGACGACCCGGTTGCGGGGGAAGCGGGAGACGGCTTTCGCGACGTGGCACATCGCGTCGAGCGGGTTCGAGACGACGACGAGCACGGCGTCCCGGGAGCGACGGACGGCCTCCTTCGTCACCGAGGAGACGATCTCCTCGTTCGTCGTCACGAGGTCGTCGCGGCTCATCCCGGGGGCTCGGGGCTTGCCGGCGGTGATGACGACGACGTCCGAGCCCTCGGTCTCCTCGTAGCCGTTCGTCCCGACGAGCGTGGGCTCGTACCCGAGCACGGCGCCGGCCTGGTTCATGTCGAGCGCCTTCCCCTGCGGGAGGTTGGGGACGATGTCGACGAGCACGACCTCCGCGTAGTCGCGGCGTGCGATCTCCTGGGCGCAGGTCGCCCCAACGTTGCCGGCGCCGATGACGGTGACCTTCTTGCGCATCTCCTCCTCCGCGTCCTCAGCTTCCCTCGGCACGCTCCTGGGAGGTCGGGGTCACGACCTCCGAGGCGCCCGTCGAGTCGTCTCCCGCCGGCCTCCGCTCGCGGGTTGGGTAGCGGCCCCCGAGCGACGTGCGTCCTGCCTCGCTCGCGTGGTCCACGCCCCTCGCGCCAGTTCGCGCAGGCGTCCTCGGAGGCGAAGCCACACGATGGGCCATCGGCGGCGCGATCCTACCTGCGCTCGGTCACGGCTCGGGTGCGGTAGCGTCTCCCGTATGAGCGAGACAGGCTTCCGACCGGGGCTCGAGGGCGTCATCGCCGTCGAGACGGAGATCGCGGAGCCCGACCGGGAAGGGAGCGCGCTCCGCTACCGGGGGGTGGACATCGAGGAGCTCGTCGGCCATGTCCCCTACGACCGGGTGTGGGGGCTCCTCGTCGACGACGACCTCGATTCGCGGATGCCCGACCCGGAGCCGTACGAGCCCGCAGCCCTCACGGGCAACGCGCCTGCCGACCTCCAGGCGGAGACCGCGCGTCTCGCTTCGGTGTGGGGGCTCGGGAAGCTGAACGAGATCTCGGACGCGCAGGCCCGCGAGGACCTCGGCCGCCTGTCCGCGATGATGATGGAGATCGTCGCCCGCTCCGCGCGCGTCGCCGACGGCCATCCGGAGCCGGTGCCCGACGAGGTCGTCGCCCACGGGGCGACTGCCGCCGAGAAGTTCCTCCTCCGCTGGCGGGGCGAGGCCGACCCCCGGCACGTGACGGCGATCGACACGTACTGGATCTGCACGGCCGAGCACGGGCTCAACGCCTCCACCTTCACGGCGCGGGTCGTCGCCTCGACCGGCGCGGACTGCGGCGCGGCGCTCTCGGCGGCCGTGGGCGCGCTCTCCGGCCCGCTCCACGGCGGCGCGCCTGCGTACGTCATCCCCATGCTCCGCGAGGTGCAGGAGCGCGGAGACCCGGAGCGGTGGGTGGAGGAGACCCTCGACGCCGGCAAGCGGATCATGGGCTTCGGCCACCGTGTCTACCGAGCGGAGGATCCGCGCTCGCGGGTGCTGAAGCGGGTCGCGAAGGAGCTCGGGTCGCCCTACGTCGAGGTCGCGGAGCGCCTCGAGGAGGCGGCGCTCAAGGCGCTCCACGAGCGGCACCCCGAACG
>JAVQXS010000257.1:0-3043 GCA_033578065.1 Thermoleophilia bacterium | reverse complement strand
AGCGTCCGAGCGCTGCCGCCCACCATCACAACGAGGACTGCTCCGAGCATCACCCCGGTCGTCACGAGCAGGCGCCGGTAGGGGAGCTTCTGCGCGAGGACGAAGGTCACGACGCCGACCGCGGCCGTCCCGGCGAGCCCGATCGCGACGCCCTCGAGCACGGTCGCGGTTCCCGCCCGAAGCTGCAGGTTCTGGAGGAAGAGGACGACCTCGAAGCCTTCGCGGTACACGCTGCTGAAGCCGAGCAGGACGAGTCCCACCACCTGTCCGCTGAGGAAGCCCCGCTCGGCCGAGCGCGAGAGGGCTCGGCGCCGCTGGTCGTTGCGCTTCGCGATCCAACGCGTCCAGTAGAGCTTATGGAAGAACCAGTTCATGATCACGAGGAGCACGGCGATCGCGAGCAGCCCGGTGACAGCGAGGAGCTCGTCCTCGTAGGCGGAGAACTGCGCCAGGATCGCCTGCGCGACGAACCAGGTCGCGACCGTGGCTGCGAACGCGACCGCGGCGCCGACGGCGACCGGCCGTCGCAGGCGACGCTGCGCTCCGAGGAGCGCGGCCGTGACGGAGGCGAAGATCAGGATCGCCTCCAGCCCCTCGCGGAAGACGATCACTGCGCTGTTCACGACGACGACGGCGTGCGCCTGCTGCACGGTCGCCTCGGTGGGATCGGAAGAGCCGCTCTGCGCCACCACGACGATCGCGGCGACCACAGCCATCGCTGTGAAGCCAGCGAGCAGCCAGACGGCCGGTGTCACCCACGACCTTCGACGGCCGCGACTCCACTCGGTTCCCCCGTGCATGGCGTCCCATACTATAGGCGTCAGGTCGACCTGACAACACGTCTGGCCAGCGCGGGGCGGCCGGCGTGTGCTGCATCCCCATCCCAACGAGCGTCAGCGCGAGCCTCGTCACCGGCGTGCTCGTGATCGCTGTACCCCGCGTCCGCACGAGAGCGTTCGAGGCGCGGAGCGGCTACCGCTCAGACGCCGCGCCGCAGTCACGCTGATCGTCGCGTTCGTGGTCGTCGTCGGCGTGCCGCGCGCCGGCTCGACGCCGCGCATCCTCGACGAGCGGCGGACCGCGGCGGACGTTGAGCGGGTCGCGTCCTCCTGGGCCGGGGAGCGGTGCTGGGAGGTCGCGAGCGTCTTCGCCTGCTCGGGGGACAGTGGTCGCGCGCGCTCGCCCCCTGTCGACTCTCGCCGGCGAGGCTCCCCGCGCGCCCGACGCCGGAGGATTCACCGACGTCGGCGCTCGGTTGCAGCTCGTCCCGGAGGAGCAGATCGACCTCGACGCCCGCGGGTAGCCGGTAGTCTCGAGCGATGCGAGAGGTCGCGACCGGCGTCTGGCACTGGCGGGCGCCGCACCCCGAGTGGCCCATCGCAGCCAGCGGCGCCGAGGACGTGGCGAAGCGCCTGCGTTCGCTGCTCGATCTGCCCGCCGCGATCGTACTCCCGACCCACACCGGGCCCGCCGATCGCGCGGCGCTCGAGCTCCCGCTCGGCGGGGGCCATCCGGTTGCGCATCACCTCACGCGTAGTCGCATGCTCGTCTCCGACCCCGACCAGGCGGCGCCGCACGTGATCGATGCCGAGCCGCTCGGCGTCATCGCCCGCGACCACCTACTCGACCACGTGGACGCGACGACAGCTCTCACGTCGTGGACGATCTCCCCTCGCGGCCGGAAGAGCGCTCTCGCCACCGGAGCCTCTGCGAGCGCGACTGGGAGCTCCTGGAGACCGTGAGGTCGCGGAATGCTTGCGTTGGGCCCGCGGACGCGCTCGACGCCTCTCCCATCTCGCTCGATGCGAGACGCGGAAGCGTCTTCGCTTGAGGGCGAGGTGGAGGTGATCGGCGGACCCTCCGGTGCGAGCCGGTGAACCGTCCCGAGGCGATCGAGCTCCACGCCCTCACGGACGGCGGGCAGCGGCCGGCCGCGGTTGCGCGTCGGATCGCGGAGACGCTCGCCGAGGCGCGGCGCTCGCTCGACATCGCGATGTACGACGTGCGCTTCGAGACCGACGCCGGAGGGCTCGTCCTCGCCTCGCTCCTCGCCGCGCGGGAGCGGGGCGTTGCCGTCCGGCTCCTCTACGACGTCGAGCACCCAGGGCCGATCCCGGTTCCGCCACCGCCGGAGACCGTCCCCGAGGCGCTCGAGGCGCTTCCCGTCCCCACGCGGGGGATCGCTGGCATCCCCGACCTCATGCACCACAAGTTCGTCGTCCTCGACGGACGCGCGGTCTGGACGGGCTCGACGAACTGGACGGACGACTCCTGGGCGCGGCAGGAGAACGTCGTCGCCATCGTGCGCTCCGAGGAGATCGCGTACGCGTACCGGCTCGCCTTCGACGAGCTCTGGGAGTCCGGGACGGTCGCCGGGACGGGGACGGTCGAGCCGCGGCCGGTCGAGGTCGATGGCGCACGCGTGCGGGCCTGGTTCTGCCCGGGGCACGGCGAGGAGCTCGCGCACCGGATCGCGAAGCACCTCGGCAAGGCGCGCGAGCGCATCCGGATCGCCTCTCCGGTCATCACCTCCGGCCCGATCCTCGCCACGCTCGCCGAGGTCGTGAGCGAGCGCCGCTGCGACCTCGCCGGCGTCGTCGACCAGACGCAGCTCGACGAGGTCGTGCGCCAGTGGCAGCGCACCGCGGTCAGCGCCTGGAAGCTCCCGCTCCTCGCCCGCGTCCTCGGCGCCGCGCCTGTCTCAGGCAAGCGCTCGGCCCGCTGGGAGCCGGGCGGAGTGCTCGACGTCATGCACGCGAAGGTCGTCGTCGCCGACGACACCGCGTTCGTCGGGAGCTTCAACCTCTCCCGCTCGGGCGAGCGGAACGCCGAGAACGTGCTCGAGATCCGCCATCCGAAGGCCGCCGACCGACTCGCGGCGTTCGTGGACGCCGCGCGCGAGCGGTACCCTCCGGCGGCGGTCGCCGGCTCCGGCGTCGGGTAGAGTCCCCCACCGATGACGATCGACGACGTCCTCGCCGCCGAGCTCGAGGAGGGGCGACCTGTCCCCACGGCGCTCTCCGGCGAGCCCTACGAGTCCTGG
>JAVQXS010000256.1:0-3059 GCA_033578065.1 Thermoleophilia bacterium | reverse complement strand
GAACGCCTCCGCGAAGTCCTCGAGCTTCGTCGGGTCGATGGAGAGCCCGGCGGCGGCGCGGTGGCCGCCGAAGCGCTCGAGGTGCTCCGCGCAGGCTGCGAGGGCGGCGTGGAGGTCGAAGCGCGGGATCGAGCGTCCGGAGCCCTTCCAGCCGTGCCCCGACCGAGCGATGAGCACGACGGGGCGGTGGAAGCGCTCGACGAGCCGCGAGGCGACGATGCCGATCACTCCCTCGTGCCACTCCTCGCCCCAGAGGACGTACCCCCTCCGTCGTCGGCGGCGCGGGGGCAACGCCTCGACGAGCGCGACTGCCTCGCGGAGGATCCGGTCCTCGACAGCCTGCCGCTCGCGGTTCAGCTCCTCGAGCTCTGCCGCGAGCCTCCGGGCCCGGTCCGGATCCTCCGTGAGGAGGAGCTCGAGCGCGAGGTCGGGACGGCAGAGGCGGCCCGCGGCGTTGAGGCGCGGAGCGAGGCGGAAGCTCACCGCCGCCGCGTCGACCGCCGCAGGGTCGACGCGCGCGCTCCGCATGAGCTCCTGGAGCCCAACTCGGCGCGTGCACGCGAGCGCCCGCAGCCCGGCGACCGCGAGCGCCCGGTTCTCGTCCACGAGCGGCACGACGTCTGCGATCGTCGCGAGCGCGACGAGATCGAGGTGGCGTGCGAGCGCGGGGTGGCCTGCGCCGAGGAGCGCCGCGCCGAGCTTGTGGACGACCCCCGTGCCGCTGAGCTCGCGGAAGGGGTAGCTCGACCCGTGCGTCGCCACCACGGGGCACGCCGGGAGCGCCTCGCGCGGGCGATGGTGGTCGGTGACGACGACGTCGAGGCCGCGCCCCCGCGCCTCGGCGACCTCCTCGACCGCGGTGATGCCGCAGTCGACCGTGAGCACGAGCCCGACCCCCTCGTCGGCGAGCCGCGCGAGCGTCTCGTGCGAGACGCCGTAGCCCTCCTCGAAGCGGCTCGGGAGGTGCCAGCGCACGTCGGCGCCGAGCTCGCGGAGGTAGAGCACGGCGAGGGCGGTCGCGCAGATCCCGTCGACGTCGTAGTCGCCGTGGACGCAGATCCGCTCGCCGCGGGAGACCGCGAGGCGGATCCGGTCGACCGCCTCCTCGACGTCACCGAGGAGGAAGGCGTCGTAGCCGGGCAGCTCCGCCGCGAGGAAGCGGGCGGCCGCCTCTGGATCCGGGTACCCCCGACGAACGAGTACCGCCGCCGTGACCTCGCTCAGGCCGAGCTCGCGGGCGAGCGTCGCCACGGCCTTCGCGTCGGCAGGCTCGATCGACCACGCGCCCGTCACGCCGGGCACGGTACGGACCGCGTCGGATGAACCCCTCGGGTCGCTTCAGCGCTCGCGTCGCGCGCGGAGCGAGTCGAGCACGATCTTCACCCACAGGAGCACGAGCCCGACCGTGGCGCCGACGACGACGACGGCGACGGGGGCGTAGAGGGCCATCTGCGCGAGCGAGTAGCGCGTGACCGCGGCGCCCCCGAGCCAGATCGCAAGCACGACCACCGTCATCACGATCCACGAGCGAGGACTTCGCACGACGGAGAGCGTAGATACCCTGAGCGAGCATGCTGACCACGAACTACCGCTCCGGGGACGACTTCGTCATCGAGTACCTCGGCCACCGCTTCGAGTTCAACGCCGAGGACTTCGAGGAGCGCGTCACCGCCGCGGCGGTGAAGCTCGCGCTCGTGCCCTCCAACGACCTCGACGAGGACGAGCGCTCCGACCTCGTCGAGCTCGTCGCCGACGGGCGCATCGCCGATCCGCGCAGCGGGCTCGGCGCGTACGTCGTCCGCCACTGGGAGCGCCTCGCGCTCGTGAACGGCGAATCCCTCGTGTACTGGCTGCGGAAGCTCGTCTTCCGGGGCGCCTGGCTCGACCACCGGGTGAAGGAAGGGCTCCTCGACGTCGCCTGGATCGAGGAGACGGGGGACTTCGGCTACGCGGAGCCCCAGGGCGGTCGAGCGCTCCTCGAGCTCGCTCCCGTGCCGTCCTGGCGGGCGTACCAGTACCGCAGGTAGACCCGCTGCGACCGGGAGATGGGCTCAGAAGAGCCCGTTCGGGGCCTCTCCGAGGTGCTCGCGCCCGAGTGCGGTGATGACGCGGCCCCGCGGGGTCCGCTGGAGGTAGCCGAGCTGGAGGAGGAAGGGCTCGTACACATCCTCGATCGTGTCCGGCTCCTCGCCGAGCGAGACGGCGAGCGTGGAGAGGCCGACCGGCCCTCCCCCGAACTTGTGGAGGATCGCCGACAGGAGCTCCCGGTCAGTCCGCTCGAGGCCGCGCTCGTCGACCTCGAGCAGCTCGAGCGCCTCGCGGGCCACCGCGAGCGTCACCTCCCCAGCGTGTCGCACCTCCGCGACGTCCCGCACGCGGCGGAGGATCCGGTTCGCGACGCGCGGCGTCCCGCGCGCCCGGCGCGCGATCTCGTCCGCCGCCGCCCCGTCGATGGCGACGCCGAGGATGCGCGCCGAGCGGCAGACGATCGTCGCGAGCTCCTCGGCGGTGTAGTAGCCGAGGCGGAAGGTCATCCCGAAGCGGTCGCGGAGCGGGGTCGTCAGGAGCCCCGTCCGTGTCGTCGCGCCGACGAGCGTGTAGGGCGGGAGGTCGTGGGTGAGCGTCCTCGCGCCAGCGCCCTGCCCAACGACGATGTCGAGCCGGAAGTCCTCGAGCGCCGGGTAGAGGATCTCCTCGATCCCCCGATTGATCCGGTGAATCTCGTCCACGAAGAGGACGTCGCGGGCCTCGAGGCCGGTGAGGATCGCCGCCATGTCGCCCTTGCGCTCGAGCGCAGGGCCCGCGATCGAGCGGAGCCCGACCCCGAGCTCCTCGCGGATGATCGTGGCGAGGGTCGTCTTGCCGAGACCGGGGGGACCGACGAGCAGCACGTGGTCGAGAGCATCGCCCCGGCCTCGCGCAGCGTCGAGCGCGATCCGCAGCTGCTCGCGGACGCGCTCCTGCCCGACGAAGTCGTCGAGGCGCCGCGGGCGGAGCGTCTGCTCGACCTCCTCGTCCCCCTCGTGGAGCACGGGCGCGAGGACGCGATCGCTCACGCC
>JAVQXS010000255.1:0-3070 GCA_033578065.1 Thermoleophilia bacterium | reverse complement strand
CCGGCAGCCGCGAGGAGCCCGCAGACGACGAGCGCACGCTCGATCCGGCGACGGGAGCTCACGCTGAGGGGGCGTGGGGAGAGACGCGAGGCGAGGACGACCGAGGACGCGGCGCCGGCGAGCGCGAGGACCCCGAAGAGGAGCGCATCGCCCTGTCGAGCCGCTGGCTCGAGCCCGTCGTCGACGAGCGCAGGACGGGTGTACGTCCAGAGCGCGATCGGCACCGCCGGGACGGCGGCGGCCGCCAGACGGACCGCCGCCTCGGCTCGCTGCTCGCCGAGCGCGAGGACGAAGGCGACGACGAGGACGCCTGCCGCGATCCCGATCCGCGACAGGGAGAGCGCGAGCGAGAGCGTCGCTGCGTACGCGAGGAGCGCGCCCGCGGCACGCGCCGCCCGTCGGTCCGAGGCAGCTCCGAGCCAGACGGCGAGGGCGAGCGCTCCGTCGGCGAGGAGGGCGAGGGCGTTCCAGTAGTCGACCGGCTCGTTGAGACGGGCGATGCGGCTTCCCTCCTCGTCGAGGGAGGGGACTGTCTTCGTGGCGCGCCCCCAGCCGCGCGCGGCGCCGATGACGCGGGCGCGGCGGGCCGCGTGGGCGCGCCCCGCGACTCGCCCAGCCGTCACCGAGAAGACGGCGCCGAGCCCGAGGAAGACGGCGAAGGCGAGCCCCTTGTTGAGCGCATCCCAGCTTCGGTCGGGCGCGATCGACCAGGCGATCGTCGCTCCGCTCCACCCGACGAGAGCGACGAGGGACGCAGCGAGGAGCGCGCCGGAGCGGCCGAGGTTCGGCACGGGCAGGCGCCCGAGACCGACGGCGACGAGCGACGCCGCAAGGACGAGGAGCGCGATGCCGCCGACAGGGAGCGTCCCGCCCGGCCCCGACGCGCCGCCGGCGAAGACGGCTCCCGCGAGCGCGAGCGCGACTCCCGATGCGACGAGCGCGCCTCCGACGCCGAGCCCCCCGGCGGACGGCTCCCGCGCCCTGTCCATGGCGGGCCACGCTAGCATCCGCCGTCGGCGATCCGGCAGGGTTGTCGCGGCCGCCGTCTAACAGATCGTTTACCGTGCACTCACGTCCGGATCACGCGAGGAGCCGAGACTCCCCGCAACCGATCCCGGGCCAACCGCCGTGTCAGGACGAAAGACCCCCACCGCGATCGTCGCCAGTGCCGTGCTGGCGCTCGCTGCCGTCCTCGCCTCGCTCACCCTCGCGCCACCAGCGGCGGCGGCGAGCGACTGCGGCAAGAAGGTGCTCGGGGACTGGTTCGACAACGGCCGGATCGACCGCCTCTACCCCCTGCACTGCTACGAGGACGCGATCGACCTCATCCCGAAGGACCTCCTCCCGTACGCCGACGCCGAGGAGGTCATCTCGCGCGCGCTCCAGCAGGCCCTCCGGGACCAGCTTGCGCCGGGCGGCTGCGATCCCTCTCCCGACGGCTCGGAGAACGACTGCGGGCCGCGCGCTCCGGGGACGTCGCCGGGGAAGGGCTCGAAGGGCACGAAGAGCCGGGGACAGGACCCTCCGGCGAAGACGACGGACGCTGGGGAAACGAGCGCCGAGGCGGTGCCCGACGTCGACACCGGAGCGGCGGCCTCGGTGCCGATCCCGCTGCTCGTCCTCGGGGGCATGTCGGTCGCCCTCCTCGCCGCCGGCGGCCTCGGCTACGTGTCCCGCCGACGCCAGAGCCACGCTCGCGAGCTCGGCGACGACGATCCGTCCGGCTGAGACGCGCCGCCGCTGGCCACCCCGGGGGCGCTAGACTCGGAGCCACGGTGCTCCCAAGAAATGCCTGCAAAAGGACGGTTTCGCTTCTGTCGTGCCCGCTGCCTACGCTCCTAGGTCCGCTCGCATGACGCTCGTCGCCACTCCGAGCGGGAGGACATGATGTCGCACTCGGCTCGGGAGGACGCCATGGCAGGAACGAAGCAGAGGGAGGGAGCAGCCCAGGCGGTCGTCGGCGGCGAGGAGATCGTGAACACCGTCGTCGACGAGACGGTGAGCATCGCGCCGCGGCGCTTCTTCACGACGCCCGGACGCGACCCGTTCGACGATGTCGAGTGGGAGCTCCGCGACGCGTTCATCCCAGGCAAGGACGGCCCGACGTTCGAGCAGCGCGACGTCGAGTTCCCGAAGACCTGGTCGCAGACCGCGACGAACATCGTCGCCCAGAAGTACTTCCGCGGCCGCATGGCCTCCCCGGAGCGCGAGCGCTCCGTGAAGCAGATGATCGGCCGCGTCGTGGAGACGATCGGCTCCTGGGGTCGCGAGGGCGGCTACTTCGGAAGCGAGGAGGAAGCCGAGACCTTCGAGGCCGAGCTGAAGGCGATCCTCGTCAACCAGTACGCCTCCTTCAACTCCCCGGTCTGGTTCAACGTCGGCTTCGAGGCGAGGCCGCAGTGCTCGGCGTGCTTCATCCTCTCGATCGAGGACTCGATGGAGTCCATCCTCGACTGGATTCGACGTGAGGGGATCATCTTCCGCGGCGGCTCCGGCTCCGGGGTGAACCTCTCCCGCCTGCGCTCCTCGAAGGAGCAGCTCTCGAAGGGGGGCTACGCCTCCGGGCCGGTGAGCTTCATGCGCGGCGCGGACGCCTCGGCGGGAACGATCAAGTCGGGCGGCAAGACGAGGCGTGCAGCGAAGATGGTCGTGCTCGACGTCGACCACCCCGACATCGAGGAGTTCATCTGGTGCAAGGCGCGCGAGGAGCGCAAGGCGCGGGTGCTCGAAGCGGCGGGCTACGACATGTCCCTCGACTCGCCGGACTGGGCGTCCATCCAGTACCAGAACGCGAACAACTCCGTCCGCGTCACCGACGCCTTCATGGAGGCCGTTCTCGAGGGGAAGGAGTGGAACCTCATCGCGCGGACGGACGGGTCCGTGATCGAGACGCGGGACGCCCGCGCCCTCCTGCGCCAGATCGCCGAGGCCGCGTGGGAGTGCGCGGATCCGGGGATCCAGTACGACACGACGATCAACTCTTGGCACACGTGCCCGAACTCCGGCCGGATCAACGCGTCGAACCCGTGTTCCGAGTACATGCATATCGACGACTCGGCGTGCAACCTCG
>JAVQXS010000254.1:0-3077 GCA_033578065.1 Thermoleophilia bacterium | reverse complement strand
TCATCGACGCCGAGGTCGTGAACGCCCGCGGCATCCTCCTCTCGATCGCGGGGGGCGACGACCTCTCGCTCGTCGAGGTGCACGACGCGGCGGAGCTCGTGCGCGCCACCGCGACGGACGAGACGAACATCATCTTCGGCGCGACCGTCGATCCGCGGCTCACGGGCCAGGTCTGGGTGACGGTCGTCGCGACGGGGCTCGGCGGCTCGCGGCGTCGGATCCCGAGCGCAGCCTCCGAGCTCGCCGTGGGCGCGCACGCGACCGACTCCGAGCTCCCCTCGTTCCTCCGCTCGTAGGCGGGAGGCGCCCGCGGCCGCAGTACGCTCCTCCTCGTGCGAGGGGCGATCGCAGCCGGCCACCCGCTGACCGCCGAGGTCGGCGCGCGCGTGCTTCGTGGGGGAGGGAACGCGGTCGATGCCTGCGTCGCCGCCGCCTTCGCGGCTGCCGTCGCCGAAGGTCCTCTCACCGGGCCAGCGGGGGGCGGCTTCCTCCTCGTCGCGGAGCCTGGCCGCGGCGTCGTCGTCCTCGACTGCTTCTTCGCGCAGCCGCGCCGACCGCTCGGGGAGATGGAGGCGGAGGTCGTCGACTTCGCCGACTCCGGGACGCAGGTCTTCCACGTCGGGGAGGGCTCGGTCGCGGTCCCGGGGCTCCTCCAGGGGCTCGAGGAGGCGCACCGTCGCTTCGCGTCGCGACCCTGGAGCGAGCTCGTACGACCTGCGGTCGAGCTCGCCGCCGAGGGGGTCGCGGTCGATCCGCCGCGCGCGTTCCTCCACTCCATCCTCGCCGGGATCCTCCTCCGGACCCAAGAAGGGCGGCGGCTCTACGGCGATCCCGCGCGGGTGGAGACGTCCGAGCTCGTTCCCACCCTCGAGCGCATCGGGGAGCGGGGATCCGCCGTGCTCGGCGAGCTCGTGCCGGAGCTCGCCGACGACCTGCGCGCGTACCGGGTCCGCGAGCTCGAGCCGCTCGCGACCCGCATCGGCGGCTCGTGCGTTCTCACCGTGCCGCGACCGTCTCGCGGCGGCGCGATCGTCCTCAGCATCCTCGAGGGGCTCGCGCGGCTCGAGCGGTGGACGCTCGACGGAGAGGCGACCGTCCTCGGCCGCGCGTACGCGGGCTCGAGCCTCGAGGCGCGGGGGACGACGCACATCTCGGTCGTCGACGAGGATGGGCTCGCCGTGTCGCTCTCCTCCACCCTCGGAGCGGGCTCGGGGGTCTTCCGGGGCGGGGTGCAGCTCAACAACATGCTCGGCGAGCTCGACGTCATCGGGACGGCGGAGCGGGAGCCGGGAGAGCGGCTGCCGAGCATGATGGCGCCCACGATCGTGCTCGACGAGGCAGGCGGGGCGCGGCTCGTGCTCGGGAGCGCGGGCTCGGTTCGTCTCGCCGGCGCGATCGCGCAGGTCGCCTGGCGCATCCTCGAGGGGGTGGAGCTGGCGCACGCCATCGAGGCGCCGCGGATCCACGTCGAGGGGACGACGCTCCACCTCGAGGGCGGGTGGGAGGACGAGGTCGTCGCCTCGCTCTCCTCGGCCTGGCAGGTCGTTCGCTGGGAGGGCGCGAACCTCTACTTCGGCGGTGTCCAGGCCGTCGAGCGCCGCGGCGACGGAGTGCTCGCCGCTGCCGGCGACCCGCGTCGAGGCGGGGTGGGAGTCGTCGTCTCGTGATTCGGATCCGTCCTGCCGAGCCGAGGGACGCAGAGGCGCTCGTGGCGCTCGCCGAGTCCGTCGGGCGCGAGGAGGGGAGGTGGATCCTCGCCACCGACGCCTGGCGCTCCGTCGCCGAGGAACGGAGGTACCTGAAGGCTGTCCGGAGGCATCCGGACGCGGCGGTGCTCGTCGCCGAGGAGGCGGGGGAGGTCGTCGCGAGGCTCTCGCTCTCGCGGGATCCCCATCCGGCGAGTCGGCACGTCGCGGACGTCGGGCTCATGGTCGCGGCCAGCCACCGCCGCCAGGGCATCGGTCGCAGGCTGCTCGAGGCTGCGATCGAGTGGGCACGCGAGGCGGGCGTGCGCAAGCTCGAGCTCCACGTCTTCCCCTGGAACGAGCCGGCGATCCGCCTCTACGAGTCGGTCGGCTTCGAGCGCGAGGGCTACCGCAAGGAGCACTTCCGCCGCGGGGACGAGTACGTCGACGCCCTCCTCATGGCGCTTCCGATCAAGGAGGAGGAGGTCGGCCCGGGCGTCGGAGCCACGCTCAGGCGCAGTCGCTCTCGTGGAGGGAGATGACGCGGGCGCCCCCCTGCGATGGTGTCGAGGGGTCGTCCTTGACGTGGGGTCGATCGGCGCCCGGACGGGGGTCGGCGTCGGTGGCGGCGGGGTCGCGGGGTGCTCGGAGTCGCTCCTCGATGCTCGCTGCGAGGCGCTCCACATGGGTGAGGAGCTCGAGGCGCGTCTCCCGCTCTGCAGCCTCCATACGCTCGAGGCGACGCTCGAGGGCGTAGAGCTCGGCGCTCGAGCGACCTGCCTCGAGGAGGGGAGGTGCGACGCCGATGCCGAGAGCGGTGCCATGGCGGACGGCCGCCTGCTCGAGCGCGGCGAGCCGCCGGGCGACCTCCTCGATCCGCTCGGTGAGACGGTCGGAGCCGGAGAGCGTCGCGAGCTCTCGCTCCGCCGCGGCGAGGCGCATGCGGAGGCCTTCGAGCTGCGCGCGTGTCCGTGCGAGCTCGAGGGACGAGCTCTCTCCCTGAAGCGACACGCGCTCGAGGTGGGCGAGGCGCGCCTCGAGAGCTGCGATCTGCTCCTCGTCGGGCCCCGCTCCGTGCCTGCCGACCTCCTCGAGCCGACGGCGGACCTCGTCGGCAAGCGCCTCGAGACCCTCGTCCGAGCGCGCGAGGCGGGCAGCGAGCTCGTCGAGCGCAGCGCGTCGCTCCGTCTCGCTCGTGGCGAGGGAGTCGACGCGGGCGGAGAGCTCGGCGAGCGCGCGACGGAGCTCGTCCCGATCCCCAGCGCCCCCTGCCGGCCGGGCGGTCGCGAGCAGCTCGAGCCGCCGCTCGTGGTCCTCGATCCTGCGCTGGAGGTCGGCGATCTCGCCGTCCTTCGCCGCGAGCGCCGAGGCGGTGGAGGCGAGCGCCGAGGA
>JAVQXS010000253.1:0-3083 GCA_033578065.1 Thermoleophilia bacterium | reverse complement strand
GGGCGATGTCCGAGGAGTGGAGGTCGATCTCCGACTCCCCGTGCACCATCCACTGGGCGACGGCGCGTCCGACGCCGGGCCCCTCCTTCACCCACACCGCCGCCGCCGACCAGAGACCTCTCACCTCGGGCGTCTCGCCGAGGATCGGCATCCCGTCCGGGGTGAGCGAGAGGAGTCCGTTGATCGCGTACTTGATGCCGACCGACTCGTCGCCGACGATCTCCGGCATGAGCTCGAGCGCGTCCTCGAGCTGGGGCGCGAAGTCCTCCTGCGTGAAGGGGAGCTCGGTGGGGGAGAGCGCCGCCTCCTCGAGCGAGGGGATCTCGTCGGGGTCGTGGAGGATCGGGCGGTGCGCGTAGGAGCCGATCTCGAGCGAGGTGCCGTCCTGGCGCTCGTACATGTTCCGATCCATGTCGCGCACGATCGGGAACTCGATCGCCCGCGTGCAGCGCTCGAAGCGCGGGACGGGGCCGATGTCGATCATCTGGTGCACCGCAGGCGTGAGCGGGATCGTCGCTCCGGCCATGCGCGCGAGGCGTGGGCTCCAGACCCCGCAGGCGATGACGACGACCGAGGTCTCGACCTCCCCGCCCGTCGTGCGCACCTTCCTCACCCGTCCTCGCTCGACGTCGATGCCGACGACCTCCGTGCGAGCTGCGACGGAGAGGGCTCCTGCCTCGACCATACGGTCGCGCATGAGCGTCCCCGCCTGGAGCGAGTCGACGACGCCCACGCCGGGCGTCGAGAAGCCGCCGAGGATGACCCGCTCGTCGATGTAGGGCACGAGCTCCTTCACCTCCGCCGGCGTGAGGAGGGAGACGGGCTCGACCCCCCACGCCTTCGCCGAGGAGACCCGGCGGGCGAGCTCCTGGAGCCGCTCCTCCGTGCGGGCGACCTCGATGCCCCCGGACTCGGTGAACACCCCGAGCTCCCGGTACTGGCGCACGCTGTCGAGCGTGAGCTGGGTCATCTCCTTCGAGTGATCGACGAGGAAGATGAAGTTCGAGGCATGCCCGGTCGAGCCGCCCGGGTTCGGCAAGGGCCCCTTGTCCACGAGGAGGACCCCGTCCCAGCCGAGCTGGCAGAGGTGGTAGGCGACGCTCGAGCCGACGATGCCGGCGCCGATGACGACGGCTCGAGCGGTCGGCGGCAGGTGGCGGCCGGCAGGGGAACTCATATACGACTCATCGTATCACTCATATTCTAGGTCAGAGCACCGCGCGGATCGCCTGCTCGAACCCGGCGACGTGGCGGCGCATCGCCTCCTCCGCTCGGGAGGCATCGCCTGCGCGGATCGCGTCGAGGAGCTCGCGGTGCTCGCGCACCGCCTCGTCGAGCCGTCGCACGCGCTCGAGCGCGAGGAACCAGATGCGGAGCGTGAGCACGTAGTAGCTCTCGAGCGTCTCCGCGAGGAAGGGGTTGTGGGCGCAGCGCCAGACGTGCCGGTGGATCCGCTGGTCGAGGTCGATGAGGAGCCGCTCGTCCTCCGACTCGGTGAGCTCCTCGAGCCGAGCGACGAGCCGGTTCGTCTCCTCGATCTCCGACTCCGTCGCCCGCTCAGCTGCGAGTTGGGCGGCGAAGCTCTCGAGCACGGTGCGCACCTCGGAGAGCACGCCGAGATCGAGGACGTTGACCGGCGTGACGAAGATCCCCCGTCGCGGGTACACCTCGACGAGCCGCTCCCGCTCGAGCCGCTGGAGCGCCTCCCGCACCGGCGTCCGTCCGAGGCCGAGCCGCTCCTGGAGCTCGCGCTCGGTGACGACCGAGCCCGGCTCGAGCGCGAGGGTCACGATGAGCTCGCGCAGGGCGAAGTACGCGCGGTCGGAGAGCGACTCCGCCTCGGCGGCCTGGGGCTGGTGGATGCGAAGGGGGCTCCTCATCGGGCAGCGAAGCCAGCCCCCGCGCCGCGGCGGGGGCTGGCCTCTTCCGTTCGGGCTACCTGAGCCAGGCGTTCACCTTCGCGGCGTTCGCCTTCACCCAGCGCTCAGCAGCCTTCTCGGGCTGCACCTTGTCGCCCGCGATCCACTTCGCGACGAGGTTCTGGTCGGCGTTCGACCAGCGGAAGTTCCGCAGCACCTTCACCGCTGGGGATCCGCTCGTCGCGAACTTCTTGCTGAAGAGCTTCATGAGCGGGTACGAGTCGTACCGGCAGCGGTACTGCTTGATGTCGCCGCCTGCGCTCGCGTCGTCCTTGCAGCCCTTGAACCGCGGCGGGAGCTGCACCTCCACGAGGTCGAGGCTCGCGTTCAGGTACTGCGGCGTCCACCAGTAGAAGATGACCGGCTTCCGCTGCTTGATGAGCTGCATGAAGCGCGCGACCTGCGCTGGCTCTGCCCCGACCGTGACGTGCTTGAAGTTGAGGCCGAGGAGCTGGATGAGCTCCTTGTCCTTCTGGACGTAGGAGGGGTCGCCTCCGAGGAACATCCCCTGGCTCCCCGACTCGGGCGAGCGGAAGATGTGCTCCTTGCCCTTCAGGCCGCGCCAGGTCTTGAACTCCGGGTACTGCTTGAGCAGGTAGCGCGGGATGAACCAGCCGATGTGCCCGACGAGGCCGTTCGAGCCGACGAGCACGACGGACTTCTGCTTGCGGACGAACTGCTCGTACTGGTCGACGTGCTGCCAGTCCTCGAGCACGGCGTCGACCTTCCCGTCGGCCATCGCCTGGAAGACGGGGATCTCGGCGATCTTCGTGATCTTCACGGTGCAGCCGAGCCGCTTCTCGAGGACGTACTTCGCGACGTACGTGTTCGCGGTCGAGCCCACCCACGCCTGCTCGTTCAGGGTGACCGTGCCGCATGCCTGCCGTGAGCCGCCGAGCGCGGATCCCGACGACGCGAGCGCCGCGACCGCGAGCACGAGCGCGGCGAGCGACAGCAGCGGTCGCGCTGACGCGTTCCTCCTCACGGAACCTCCTCCCTGGTCGATGAGCTTCCTCGCTCTCACGCGAGTACCTCCTTTCCTGCCTGCCGAGATGCCTGGGTGACGCGGTCGAGCGCGATCCCGAGCGCGAGGATCGCGACCGAGGCCGCCATTCCCTGCCCGAACTGGCCGCGGACGAGCCCCTCGGTGACGAGGTAGCCGAG